>DAOMCN010000035.1:0-10205 GCA_035427885.1 Acidocella sp.
GCGACCCCGATGGAAGCCGCCCCCGCGAGCCGGGCGCTGACCTATTTCGACTATTCCCAAACCGGCCTACATCTGGTCAACACGCGCGCCGAATTTCTCGGCACGGTGGATCAGATCAACGCGACCGCGCTCGACCCCTATGCCACATTTCGGAGTCTTTATCGCCAATCTCGTGACGCAGAGTTGCAGCAGATTGAGCGAAGCGTTACGCCGCCGCCCGCCGCCTGGACGACAAAGCCGTAAGCGCTGCCACATTAGTCAAGGACGAAAAGATGTATTTCCGCCGCTTTATTCTGGGTGCTGTTGCCTGCGCCCCCATGCTCGCTGCCTTCTCGGGCGCGGCCCAGGCCCAACAAGTCCCCGCCGACGCCGCCAAGGCGTTCATCACCCGATCCGGCCAGCAACTGGTCAACATTGTCAACAGTTCGGCCAGCACGTCGCAGAAGGCCGATCAACTGCATCAACTGGTTGAACAGATCGTCGCCGTCGATAAAATAGGTGATTACGTGCTTGGTCGCTACATCAACGTGGCAACTCCCGCCCAGCACACGAAGTTCCTACAACTTTTTCACCAGCTGCTGTCTTACAACATCACCTTTCAGATCAAAGCCTATCAGGGCTTGACCTTCGTGGTGAACAGCGCGGCCCCGATGGGCAATGACATAGTGGTGGACACCACCGTGACCAGCCCCGGCAAAGCCCCGGCGGATGTCGGCTGGGCCGTGGAAGAGGTGAACGGCGCGCCCAAGATCGTCGATGTGATCGTGGCGGGCACCTCCCTGCGCATCACCACGCGCAACGACTACGCCTCGGTCGTCACCGACAACGGCGGCGCTGTCTCAGCCCTGCTGACCGCGATGCAGCATCAGGTCACCAAAGTCGCCGACGCGCGGTAGCGCCGGCGCGCTGTATGGCCAGACCAGAAGCAAGATCACGGCCAAAAACAGCGCCCCGGTGGAGAAGTAATAGACCGACAACACAGCATAAAACGCGCTGAAGACAAAGAGGAGTGTGAGCGCAATAAGGCCGCGCCTGGGCAGTTCAAACGCCAGGCCGGCCAGCGCCATGCCAAGCGCGGGCAGATCGTAGATACTGGCATAGGGCGTCGCCAGCGCGACGAGACAAAGCGTTGGCGCCAACCGCCCGACGGTGGATAGCCCTTGCCGCCGCCAAATGTGCCAGCAGCCAATTGCGGCAACGAGGCTGATGCCCCCTTGGATGAGGCTCGCTACGCCGAGGTCAGCAGAGAGACTGCGCAACAGGACAAACGGCGTAACCATCATGATCTGAAACTTCGCCGGCCAATGCGCCGTCATCAGGTTCTGCGCCCCGGCGACGTGCTTGGTCGCAAAACTATGCCAAACGCCCATGCCGAAGCATAAAGTCGTGAGCAGGCAAAGCCCGGCGACCGTCGCCGCCGCAACAGTGGTGGCGCGCCATTTGCGCGTGGCGAGATAACAGACCGGGATCAACAGCCCGAATTGCGGCTTGATAACAATCGCACCCGCCGCCACACCGGCGAGAATCGGCTGAACCTCCGCCAGCCCCAGTGCCGCCAGAAGAAAGACCGAGACCAGCGTCCCGCTCTGTCCCATGATCAGACAAAATAGATCCGGCTGTGTGATGAACCCCAGTCCGATCGCCGGCCAAGGCAATTTGATTGCCCTGGCGACGAGCACGAGGCCGATACTGCTGGTGAGAACCCAAATGGTAAAGCCCGTCGCCGGGGCGAGCCAGGATAGTGGCATGGTGCACAGCAGAAAGGGCGGCGGATAGGGCAGGAATGCGGCGGCAGGGGTAGTCAGCGCATGGGCATGGGTTGTCAGAATGGCATTGGCGCGAAAGATCAGAAAATCACCGAACCCCTCGCCATGATGGCGAAGAACATCCGAGCGATGCGCGGCCCAGTCAAACGTGATGGCGAGCAGGGTAGAGACAAGGATAACAGGATAGCAGACCAGCCTTAAAAACCCGGTCCGCAGCCCCACCCCTAAAACGCCGCTTCGCCAAAAATCCGCGTCACATCGCCGTTCCAGTCGCCATGATAGCGCTCCAGCCAATACTCCGCCTGGGTCGGCCCGCCTGCGGCAATTTCCGCCAGCGGCGTCAGATAGATCCTCTCATCCGCCCCGGCCGCGTTCAACCTGGCTCGTGCCTTCAGCCCGCCCTGCGCAATCGCCACGACCTCGCGCGCCAGATCCCGCAGCGTCCCCGCGCCAAACGGCGTATGGACCCCGCGCATCGGCACCGCCGCGCGCAGCGCCAGAATATCCGGATGGCTCAGCCCTTTAATAAGCGCCGCAGCCGCCGCCAGCGCCGCCGGATCGTAAAAAATCCCGGTCCACAGCGCCGACTGCGCGAGCATCATCTCGACCCGCCCCGAATCCGCCCCGCGCGTCTCGATATAGCGCTTGAGCCGGACATCGGGGAACGCGGTGGTGCTATGGTCGGCGAAATCCCCCATCGTGGCGCGCTGCCCCGGTATGGCGGCCAGCTTCCCGGCCATATAGTCGCGGAAGGACGCCCCCGCCGCATCGATGAATTCGCCATCGCGATAGACAAAATACATAGGCACATCAAGCAGCCAGTTGGCATACGCCTCGAAGCCGAACCCCTCCTCGAAGATCACCCCCGGAATCCCCGAGCGCGCGGCGTCCGTATCTGTCCAGACCTGCGCCCGGTTGGACAAGAACCCATTGGGCTTGCCCTCATAGAACGGCGAATTGGCAAATAGCGCGGTCGCCAGCGGCTGCAACGCGCTGCCAACGCGCATCTTGGTCACCATGTCGGCTTCCGAGCAGAAATCCAGATTGACCTGCACGGTGCAGGTGCGCAGCATCATATCCAGCCCGCGCGTGCCGACCTTTGGCATATAGTCGCGCATGATCTTGTAGCGCCCCTTGGGCATGAACGGCATATCCTCGCGCCGCGCGAGGGGGTGGAACCCCAGCGGCGCAAAGCCCAGCCCCAGCCCCGGCGCAACCGCGTGTACCCGCACAACGTGCGCGTCCAGCTCGCCCTTGGTAGCGTGCAAATCGGCCAGCATCCCGCCCGAAAGTTCAAACTGCCCGCCCGGCTCGAGCGAGAGCGAAGCGCCATTGCGTCCCTTGAGTCCGATCGTATTGCCGTGGTCGAGAATCGGTTCGAATCCTTGCTCCGCTTCGATCCCGCCGAGCAGCGCGCCGATTCCGTCCGCCCCGTCATAGCCCGGCGGCGCAAATCCGTTCAGCCGGAAGCCAAACGCTTCGTGCTCGGTGCCGATGGTGAATTCCGTCTTTGGCTTGCAGCCAGACGCTAGATACGCCGCAAGGTCGCGGATACTGGTGACCGGCGTGTCGTCGGCATCTCCTGGGTTCGACAAATTTCTACTCCTGTGCCGGGTCCGCGCAGAGTAACAGCGCAAGCCCCGCGATAGCGGCGGTTTCAGCCCGCAGGATACGCGCTCCCAAGGACACACGTTTCACCAGCGGCGTCCCCGCGATACCGTCAAGTTCGACGCTGGTAAAGCCACCCTCCGGGCCAACCAGCAACGCGCATGGTTTTGCCGCGCCTGGTTCGGCGCGCAACACCCCCGCGTCGCGCCGCTCATCGGCGACATAAAGCGTGCGCGCCGGCCAGTTCTGCATCATTTTGGCCAGGCTCACCGGTTCGCGAATCTCGGGCACGGTAAGCCGCTCGCACTGCTCCGCCGCCTCGAGGGCAATGGCGCGCAACCGCTCCAGATTGACATGGTCCGCCTGGGTGCGCGCCGTAATCACCGGCTGGATCACCCGCACGCCAAGCTCGGTCGCCTTTTCCACCACGAGGTCCGTCTTCTGCCGCTTGAGCAGGGCAAAACACAGCCAGCAATCGGGCGCAGCCTCATGCTCGCGCGTTTGCTCCAGCACGCGCAGGTCCACCGCCTTGCGCCCCGCGCTGACCATCTCGGCGCGCCACTCGCCCTGCGTGCCGTTGAACAGCCGCAGCGTGTCCCCGGCGCCGAGGCGCATGACGTTCGCGAGATAATGCGCCTGCGCCTCGCGCAGGTTGACGTTCTCCCCGGCGTGCAGGGCAGTTTCCACGAACAGGCGAATTGACGTTGTGCTCATGGCGCGCACATTAACACCCATGAACGGATTCACCGATATCCACCTTGGCGGCTGGGTGCGCCACCTGCCGCGCACCCTGCTGCCCTACGCGCTCTTGGCCCGGTTCGACCGCCCAATCGGCGCCTGGCTGCTTTTCCTGCCGGGGTTGTGGTCAATCTCGCTGGGGGCGCAATCCTTCTACCTCGGCCTCTGGCTGATCCTGCTGTTTGGCGTCGGCGCGGTGGTGATGCGCGGCGCGGGCTGCGTCGTGAATGATTTATGGGACCGCAAGCTGGACGCCGCTGTCGAGCGCACCCGCGGCCGCCCGCTGGCATCGGGCGTCCTCAGGCCCGCCGACGCCCTGGCGTTTTTGGCCATGCTCTGCGCCTTGGGCCTGCTGATCCTTTCGCTTCTGGATCACCCCGCGCAAATCCTGGGCGCCATCAGCCTGATCCCGGTGGCGCTTTATCCGTTGGCCAAGCGCGTGACCTGGTGGCCGCAAGTCGTTCTAGGCATCGCCTTCGGCTGGGCCGCGCCGATGGGCTACGCCGCCGCCGCGGGCAGTCTGGACTGGCCAGCACTGCCCCTCTACCTCGCCGCGATTTTATGGATACTGGGCTACGACACAATCTACGCCCACCAGGACCGCGAGGACGACGCTCTGATCGGCGTGAAATCAACCGCCCGCCTGTTCGAGCACAACACCAAACCCTTGCTCGCCGCATGCTACAGCGGCACGATCCTGCTCGTCGCCGTGGCGATGGCGCTCGCCCATCTACACCTGTTCGGCTACGTTCTCCTTGGACTCCCAGCGGCGCTCCTCGCCCGCCAGGTCGTACTGCTGGACATCAACGATCCATCGCTCTGCCTGAAACTCTTCAAATCCAACCGCGAAGTAGGCCTCGCGATCGGCTTGGCCATTCTGATCGGGCAGCTCTAAACCGCCTGAAACCCGCAAGCGGGGAGGGAACAAAATGTCGGATTTCGGAGTAATCGCCGAGACTTTTCTCGGGGCCAGCGTGGAATGGGTGGAAGCCTTCACCATCGTCCTCGCCGTCTCGCTGACCATCGGCTGGCGCCGCGCCGCCGCCGCCGCCGCCGCCGCCCTGTCTGTCCTGGCGGTGATGACCCTCTTCAGCACCGTCCTGCTTTCCCTGATCGCGGACCTCGCCTGGCTCCAGGGCATTATCGGCCTGTTTCTAGTCCTGTTCGGCGTGCGCTGGCTCGGCAAGTCGATCGCGCGCGCCGCCGGGCTGAAAGCGTTGCACGACGAACTCGCCGAATTCGCCGCCCTGCGCGCCAGCCCCGCCGCCGCGGACCATCGCGCCGCCTGGCTCCTCGCCTTCAACGGCACCTTGCTGGAGGGGCTGGAAGTCTGGCTCATCGTCATCGCCCTGGGCGTGCAGACGCATCATACGGACATCTCCGCCGCCGCCGCCCTGGCCGCCCTCCTGACCGTGATCGCCGCAGGCGCGATCCTGCACCGTCCGCTCGCCCGCGTACCGGAGAACGCCATCAAATTTCTTGTCGGCGGCGTGGTCCTGTCCTTCGGCACCTTCTGGCTGCTCGCTGCGCTTGGCTACGCCTGGCCGCTGGGTGAGGAAGCGCTGCCCCTGCTGGCGGCCTTCTACCTGCTGGGCGCGCTGGGGCTGGTCGCCCTGCTCAAAACCCAACCCCGCCCCGCCGGAGCCCGCCGATGAACGCCCTGTTCAAAACTTTGTTCGGCAGCTTACGCACTTTGGTGGTCACGGGGTTGAGCCTCCTGCTCGCCCTGCTCGCCCTGCACAGCCCGATTCCCGCCCTCGCCGGCCTCGTCCTACCGGTTGCCCTTCTGGCCAGCGTCTACCACCTTGCCAGACATTAACCCGCACGCAAAAATTCAGAATACCAGCCGATCGTCCGCTCCAGCCCCCCGGCAAAGTCAACCTCCGCACGCCACCCCAGCCGCGTACGCGCCTTCGTGGTGTCGAGCAGCATATCCTTGATCTCCGCCTGTGCCGTACCCGCGATCACCGGCTCCACCTGCGCACCCATCAGTGCGATGATCTGGCGTACCAGCCCGATCACCGGCACCGCAACCTCGTGCGAGAAGTTGAACGCCTGCCCGTGCAGCGTCTCGTCTACGGCGAGTCGCTCGGCCAACAACAGATGCGCCCGCGCCGCCTCCTCGACATAGAGAAAATCCCGGGTGAAACTCCCATCCGAGCGCAACACCGGCGCCTCCCCGCGCAGCACCTGGCGGATCGTGTAGGGAATGACCCGCGCAAAGGCGAAATCATACCCGCCAAAAAAATTCCCGCACCGCGTCACACCGACCTTAAGCCCGAACAACTTCCCATAGGACTGCGCCAGCAAATCCTGCGTCGCCTTGGCGATCTCGTAGGGATGCTGCGGCTCCAACGGTCGATCCTCGCGAAACGGCGTCGCCTGCGCGCCATACGCCTTGTCGGAAGATGCGACGATCACAATCGCCTCCGGCTGGCGCAGCCTTACCTGCTCCAAAATCCCAAGCGTTGTCTCCACACTGGCCCGCATCGCCGCGGGCGGATCACGCAGCGCCGCGTTGACATCCACCATCGAGGCGAGATGAAAAACCGCAAAAAACCGATGCGCTGCAAACGCCGTGGTGAGAACCTCCGGGTCTTCCGCCGCCCCGCGAACCACCGTAACCCGCGCGCCAAACCCGGCCAGCTCAAACTGCGACTGCGCCCGCGGCTGGCGCACGATCGCTACGACCTGCGCCCCCTGGCGCAGCAATTCGCGCAAGATCCAGCCTCCGAGAAAACCGCTCGCGCCCGTCAACAGAACCGTTTTGTCCCGCCAGAATTCCAAATCGCCCTCGCATGTGCCAGCCATAACCAAACCGATACAAGCGCACATCCGCCTCGTCAAAGACCTTGACGCGCGCGCAAAAATCCTAAAAACATCGCGCATCCGGGGTGCCTGCAATCCGCAGGCTGAGATCATACCCGCTGAACCTGTCTGGGTAATGCCAGCGAAGGGAGCTATCAGATGAAACTGCGCCGCCGTAACCTACTCTCCACCGCCCTTGCCGCGAGCACCCTCGCCCGTGCGCAAGCCGCGCCCCCGCAAAAATTCACCGTCCTGCTGGATTGGTTCGTAAACCCGGACCACGCCCCGCTGTTCACCGCGAAATACATCGGCGCCTTCGCCCGCGCCGGTCTGGACGTAAATCTGATCGCGCCGACGGACCCAGACCTGCCCCCGCGCCTCCTCGCCGCAGGCACGGCGGACGCCGCGCTGAGCTACCAGACCCAGCTCTACCTCCTGGTGGACCAGGGTCTGCCCTTGCGCCGCACCGGCACGCTGATCAACAAACCACTGAGCACGCTGACCGCACTCGGCGGCCGCGGTATCACCCGCCTGGTCGATCTCAAAGGCAAAAAGGTCGGCTACTCGGTGGCGGGCGTCGAAGAAGCCCTGATTGCCACCATGCTGCACCACGTCGGCCTCTCGCTCGCGGACATCACCCTGGTCAACGTCAACTTCAACCTCGTCACCTCGCTGATGAGCCACGAGGTGGACGCGGTGATCGGTACCTTCCGCACTTATGAGGACATTCAACTCGCCCAGGCAGGCAAGCACCCGGTCATCTTCCTGCCGGAGGATTACGGCGTCCCGCCCTCGGACGAGCTGATTTTGCTCTCCAACACCTCCGGCCTGACCAACCCGGCCCTGCCCAAATTCCTTGCGGCGTTGCGTGAAGGCGCGAATTATCTGGTGAAAAACGTCCAGCCCATGCTGGCCAAGTTCGTCTCGGAAAACCCGACCCTGAACGACGCGCTGGACAAAGCGTCCTGGGCCGCGCTGCCGGGCTATTTCGCGCAAAACCCGGCCCATCTGGACGCCGCCCGCTACACAACCTACCGCGACTTCATGGTTCATACCGGCCTGATCAAGACGGCACTCCCCTTGAGCAGCTACGCGGTCGAAATAGGCACATAAATGTTGCCCCCCGGCATTCTGGTCCAGCGGCTTGCGCTGCATTACAGCGGCAAGGCGCTGTTCCAGGATCTCTCCTTCGCCATCCCCCCGCAACGCCTGACCGCGCTGCTGGGGCCAAGCGGCGCCGGTAAAACCAGCCTGCTGCGCATCATCGCCGGTCTGGAATCCCCTGCCTCGGGCACCGTCACCGCGACGGACAACCAGCCCTTGTCCCACCGTATCGCCTATATGGGCCAGCAAGATCTGCTTCTCCCCTGGGCGCGCGCGGTGGACAACGTCATGCTCGGCGCCACCCTGCGCGGTGCGCGCAAAAACCCAGACCTCGCCATGCACCTGCTGGCCCGCGTCGGCCTCGCCGCCCGTGTCCGCGCGCTCCCGGCCGAACTCTCCGGCGGCGAACGCCAGCGTGTCGCCATCGCCCGCACGCTCTACGAACAGCGTCCCATCGTCCTGATGGACGAACCCTTCTCCGCGTTGGACGCGATCACCCGCGCCCGCATCCAGAACCTCGCAGCCGAACTGCTCGCAGGCTGCACCGTTCTGCTCATCACCCACGACCCGCAGGAAGCCTGCCGCCTGGGCCACCAGCTCCTCGTCCTCTCCGGCTCACCCGCCCAGTTCAGCGCCCCGATCACTGTCCCCGGCAACCCGCCCCGTGCCCTGGACGACGCCGAACTCCTCCACACCCAGGGCCACCTCCTGCGCCAACTCGCGGAGAGCGTCGCATGAAAGCGCTGCGCCCCCTCGTCACCGTCCTGGTCTTTCTGGGCATCTGGTGGGCCATAACCGCCCTTACCGACATCCCCGCCTTCATGCTCCCCAGCCCGCCCTCCGTGGTCGCGGCCCTGTGGACCCAGCGCGACATGCTCTTCTGGAACAGCCTGACCACGCTCTCCGAAATCCTTCTTGGCCTGCTCTTTGGCACACTCCTCGGCGGTGCCGCGGCCCTTGCCATCGTCGCCTCGCCCGTCTTGCAGCGCTGGCTCATGCCCATCCTCGTCCTTAGCCAGGCCATCCCCGTCTTTGCTCTGGCCCCCCTGCTGGTCCTCTGGCTCGGCTTCGGCCTGACCTCAAAAGTAGCTATGGCCGTGTTGATTATCTTCTTCCCGATCACCGCCAATTTTGCCGACGGCCTGCGCCGCGCAGGCCCCGGCTGGCTCGACCTTGCCGCCACAATGAACGCAACCCAAACCGCCATCCTTCTCCATATCCGCCTGCCCGCAGCCCTCCCGGCCTTAGCCTCCGGCCTTCGCGTCGCCACCGCCATCGCGCCCATCGGCGCCATCCTCGGCGAATGGGTCGGCGCCTCCTCCGGCCTCGGCTACGTCATGATCAACGCCAACGCCCGGATCGAAACCAATCTCATGTTCGCGGCCCTTCTAACCCTCTGCACGCTGGCCATCACCCTCTACATCCTGATGGACAAAGCCCTCCATCGTCTCCTGCGCTGGTCCCCGGTCGGGTAGCGGCGAAGGTCAGATCGGCTTTTACGGCCGTGTGATATAGGTATTGAGCGATTCGACTTCGAATTGCGCTTCTTCAAGAAGCTGCTTGACCACATCGCCAATAGAGATGATGCCTTCAAGCTTACCGTCCACCACCACAGGGACGTGGCGGGTACGATTTATCGTAATCTTCTCCAACACATCGCCAATCTTGTCGTTGGGCGTACAGGTTGACACCAACCGGGTCATCAGCGCGCTAACCGGCATCTTCACCACCGCCTCACCATGCTCGACGATGCCGCGGATCACGTCCCGCTCCGAGATGATGCCGACAACTTTTCCCTCAGCATCAAGCACAGGCGCCGCACCGATCCGGTGGGCGAAGAGCAGCGCCGCAAAAGACGCAACACTCTGATCCGCGACAGCGGTCACCACATTAACGCCCTTGTGTTTCAGTATTGAAAAAACCCTTGTTTCCACGAACAATCCTCCTGGATAACGCACCTTGCTGGCACTTCCACCCTCAACCGGGCCAACCATCCAGGCCGGAAGCCATCGTCGGTCAACCCAGACGTCGCACGGCGGGTCTAACGTGGGCGTGCAATCCATTTTTTCAACATCATCTGCTGACCTTTGAGCCAAACCAAAAAATCTGTTATTAAAATTATCGCAAGGTGACGCTGAATTTTTCTATTTTATAGAGGTCTGTCGCCAGGAGATGTGCGGA
>DAOMCN010000036.1:0-10053 GCA_035427885.1 Acidocella sp.
CGACGAACAGGGGTTTTTCCGCGGTGACGAAGCCGAAAAGGCGGCGATGCGCGGTCTCGAAGGCGGCGGACATCTGCGCGTGCGTGGTCAGGGGGATGGGCAGCGCGGTGTCAGTGCCGGAATAGCGCAGGTGAAGGGTGGTGGTGCAGGTAATGGTAGCGCCCGGCTTTTGCACGCGCAGAGCGGCAGCTGCCTCCGCGGCGAGGGTTTGTGCGGCGGCGGTGAGCGCGGGGAGAGCCTCGGGTGTGAACGGGGTTTCGACGGTTTGTTCGCGCAGGTGCAAAAAGTCGGCGAGGCCGATGCCGTAGGCGGAGAGGACGCCAGCTAAGGGATGGATGAAGATGCGATCCATGCCGAGTTCGTCGGCGACGAGGCACGCGTGCTGGCCGCCCGCGCCGCCGAAGCTGGCGAGGGTGAAATCGGCAGGATTCAGCCCTTTTTGGACAGAAATCTGGCGGATGGCGTGGGCCATGCTGGCGATGGCGATGGAGATGGCGCCCTCGGCGAGTTGTTCGGGCGTGCGCGGGATACTGGAGGCGGCGCTGACCTGGGCGGCGAGGGCGATGAATTTCTTGCGCACGATGGCAGCGTCCAGCGGCTGGTTGCCGTGCGGGCCGAAAATTGCGGGGAAATGGTCGGGGAGGATTTTGCCGGACAGGATATTCGCGTCGGTGACGGTGAGCGGGCCGCCGTTACGGTAGGCGGCAGGGCCTGGGCTGGCGCCGGCACTCTCCGGGCCAACGCGCAGGCGCGCGCCGTCGAAGGACAGGATGGAACCGCCGCCCGCCGCGACGGTGTTGATCGCTAGCATGGGGGCGCGTAGGCGCACACCGGCGATCTCGGTTTCGAAGCTGCGCTCGAAGGCGTTGTTGTAGAGGGCGACGTCTGTGGAGGTGCCGCCCATGTCGAAGCCGATGATGGCGGTGAAGCCGGCAAGCGCGGCGGTGCGGGCGGCGCCGTTGATGCCGCCTGCGGGGCCGGAGAGGATCGCGTCCTTGCCGGAGAAGCAATCCGCGCGGGCGAGGCCGCCATGGGACTGCATGAAGGAAAGTTCGGCGCCGTTTAAGCCCTGGGAAACCTGGGCCACGTAGTGCTGGAGGATGGGCGAGAGGTAGGCGTCGGCGACGGTGGTGTCGCCGCGCGGGACCAGGCGGAGCAGGGGGCTGGAGATATGCGAGAGGGAGATCTGGGTGAAACCGGCCATATGCGCGAGGGCGCCGAGGCGTTGCTCCTGGGCGGGGTATTTCCAGGCATGGATCAGTGCGATGGCGACCGAGGCGATGCCCGCGGCGCAGGCGGCGCGCAGCGTGGCAAGGGCGGCTTCTTCATCCAGCGGTTCAAGAACGGCGCCGTTTATATCGGTGCGGCCGGAGACTTCCGCGACCTCGGTGTAGAGCATGCTGGGCAGGCGTATATCGAGGTCGAAGATGCGAGGGCGGGCCTGGTTGCCGATGCGCAGCAGGTCGGCAAAGCCGCGATTGACCAGGAGCAGGGCTGGTGCGCCTTTACGCTCCAGCAGGGCGTTGGTCGCGACCGTGGTGCCCATCTTGACGCTGTCGATAACGCCGGAGGGGATCGGCGAGCCGGGCGGCAGGCAGAGGAATTCGGCGATGCCCGCCAGGGCGGCATCCTTGTAGCGATCCTTGTTCTCGGAGAGGAGTTTCTTGGTTGCGAGATGGCCGGACGGATCGCGGGCGACGATGTCCGTGAAAGTGCCGCCTCGATCGATCCAGAACTGCCAGCCCGTCATGAAACCTGCCTGTTTGCCTGCCTTGGTTGATGTATGATTGTTGGCTTTGGTTCAAGGGCGAGGGCATGTTAGGCTTGAAGTCATGAGTTACTGGGGCAAAATTATTGGTGGAATGGCTGGGTTCGCAATGGGCGGGCCGGTGGGCGCGCTGTTTGGCGCGGCGCTTGGCCATGCGGCGGATGAGGGGCGCACCGGCGGGTTTGGTTTTACCAGCTTCGGCGGCGGCGCAAACTCGCATGTGTTCGGCTTCGACCACGCCCGGATGGCCTCGATGCTCGGGCGGCGCGACCAGATTTTTGCCGCCAGCGTTACCGTACTTTCGGCCAAGCTGGCAAAATGCGACGGGCCGGTGAGCCGGGTTGAGATCGACGCGTTCAAGCGCAGTTTTGCCATTCCCGACCAGAGCGTCGCCGAGGTCGGGCGGTTGTTTGACCGGGCGCGCGATTCGTCGACCGGGTTTGAGACCTATGCGTCGCAGCTTGGCCAGGCGTTTTCCGATGAGCGGGAGGTTCTGGAGCAGGTGCTGGCCGGGCTGTATCAGGTGGCGCGCGCGGATGGGGCAGTGAACGCGGCGGAGGAAGCGTTCTTGTTCCGTGTGGCGCGGGCCTTTGGTATCGGCGAAGATGGCGCGCAGCGGGCCGGGCAGGGGCGCATGGCGCAGAAGCCGACGGAGGATCCGTATCTGGTGCTGGGCATCGACCGGCGGGCGAGCGTCGAGGTCATACGGACGCGCTGGAAGACCTTGATGCGCGAAAATCATCCCGACAGTCTCGCTTCGCGCGGGGCAAGTGCCGAGAAGATCAAGCTGGCCTCCGACCGAGTCGCGCGGATCAACGCCGCTTACGATACGATCAAGCGCGAGCGGCGGTTTTGATTTCGGCGCCGTCGCCAAATTTCAACGATCGGCCGGGTGGCATTGCGTTTCTGGTGCTGCACTATACGGGGATGGAAAGCGCCGAAGCGGCGCTGGCGCAGTTGCGCGATCCGGTGAAGGCGCTGTCCTCGCATTATGTGGTCGATGAGGAGGGCGAGGTTTATGCGCTCGTCGAGGAGAAATATCGCGCATGGCATGCCGGGGTCAGTTTCTGGCGCGGGATTAGCGGGCTGAACGATGCTTCGATCGGCATTGAGATCGTCAATCCGGGTCATGAGTTCGGGTATAGGGCGTTTCCCGAGCGGCAGATGGCGGCGGTGACACAGCTTTGCCTGGGGATACTCGGGCGGCATCCGATTCCGGGGCGCAATGTAATCGCGCATTCGGATATTGCGCCTAATCGCAAGCAGGATCCGGGGGAGTTATTCGATTGGCGCAGGCTGGCGTCGGCTGGTGTCGGCGTATGGACGGATGATTTTGGGCCGCCGGGGGATTTGATGGAGGATCTTGCCGCGATTGGGTATGATGTCCGGTTCGCCGAGCGCGCGGTCATTACGGCGTTTCAGCGGCGATTTCTGCCCCATAATCTGAGTGGCGTGGCGGACGAGGCGACGGCAGGGCGTGCCGCGGCGGTGCGCGCCCTGGTTGACCGGAGCTGACGGCGGGGGCAAGGAGCGTCTATCCAGACGGTTGGACGGCCGCTGGCGGTGCTTGCATCGCTGGAGGAAAGTCCGGGCTCCACGGAAATACGGTGCCGGCTAACAGCCGGCGGGGGCGACCCCAGGGAAAGTGCCACAGAAAACAAACCGCCTAGGGCGTTTGCCTGAGGCAAGGGTGAAACGGTGCGGTAAGAGCGCACCGCAACCCTGGCGACAGGGTTGGCAGGGAAAACCCCACCGGGAGCAAGACCGAATAGGGGCGGCCGGCGCTGTGCGGCAACGCATGGGCGCGAAACTATTTCCGGTTTGCCGCCCGGGTTGGTCGCGTTGAGGCAGGCTGCAAAGTCTGCCCCAGAGGAATGGCCGTCCAGCGCCCGCGAGGGTGTGGACAGAACCCGGCTTACAGGCCGTCTGGATATTTTTTCACCTTTGACCCATCGCGGCGAGCATAAAGCGGCGCTTCAGCCGGGGCATCCGGTTCACGGCGGCTAGGCCAAGGTCGCGCGCCAGGCGGATCGCTGGATTGTTGGTGGAAAACAGGCGGTCCAGCGTGTCGGTCGCGGCGAGCATGAGCATATTGGCTGGGCGGCGGGCGGCCTGGTAGGCGGCGAGCAGCTCGGGCGCGCCGGGGTCGGGGGCGTGTTCTAGCAGTTCCGTGAGAGCCAGGGCGTCGCGCAGGCCGAGGTTCAGACCCTGGCCTGCGATCGGGTGAACGCCATGGGCGGAGTCGCCCACCAGGGCGAGGCGAGGCGCGGTGTAGCGCGCGGCGTACATGGCCGAGAGCGGGTAGGTCCAGCGTTTGCCGACGAGCTGTACCGCGCCGAGCTGTGACCCCAGTCGCTTTTCGACTTCGCCAAGGAACTGGGCGTCCGGCAGGGTCGCCAGCCGCGCGACGGTGGCATGGTGGTCGGTGAAGACGATGGCAGAGAGGTTGGGGTGGTCGGCGTTGCCGGTCATTGGCAGTTGGGCAAAGGGGCCGTGGGGCAGGAAATGTTCCAGGGCGACGCCGTGATGGGGGGTGGCGTGGGCGATGGCGCAGACCACGGCGGACTGGCCGTAGCCGAGCTTGGTGATCGGGATGCCGGCTTGGGCGCGTAGCGCGCTGTTGCGGCCATCGGCGGCGGCGACGAGCTTACTGCGGAAAATTTCATCGCCGATGCGGATTTGCGCGTGGTCCGGGTGGCGGGTCACCTGTGCCTCGGCTGGGCTGCGCAGGGTGATCAGCGCGCTTTGCGCGTGGAGTTGGCGGTTGATGGCGATGCGTAGGGAACGCGCTTCAATAATCCAGCCGAAGGGCGAGTCGCCGATGCTTCGATGGTCGAAATGGAGTTGCAGCGGCGAAGGTGGGCGGCCCGGTTTGCCGTCCGTCACCGCGATGTCCAGGATCGGGCAGGGGGCGTAAGGCAGGATGTCCCATAAACCGGCGAGGTCGAGCAGGCGTTTGCTGCCCGCCGCGATGGCGTAGGCCCGGCCATCGAAATCGGGGTGTTCCATGGGTGGCAGCGGGGCCTTGTCCACCAGCAGGACGGTTTTGCCATGCGCTGCGAGGGCGCAGGCGAGAGCGCCGCCGACCGGGCCGGCTCCGATGATTGTGACGTCAGTTTCAGCGTGCATGGCGCCAGTGTGGCAGAGCTCGGTCTGGCCGCCAAGCGGGGAATTTAAAGTCAGGAGTGGAAGACTGCACAGGGATTGTTCAAAATACCGCCTTTAATTTAGGCAGTCAGGTTTTGCGGGAGGAGGGGGAACCGGCCAGATGCCGCGTGTAAAGTTTGCGTAAGGTTTGGCACGAAAGGTGCAAGGTGTGTTGCGATGCAACGCGGCCATGAAACTGCGGGGCATCGTTGTGCAACACACACGGCTGGGACGCTATGGAGACGAGAGAATGATTGTTCAAGCACTGCCAGGGAACTGGCTTGATACAGGCGATAATGCCTGGCAGCTCACCGCTGCGACATTTGTCGGGATAATGAGCATCCCGGGACTTGCTCTGCTCTATGGCGGCGCCGTTAAGAAAAAATGGGCTGTGAACTCGGCGTTCATGGTGTTCTACGCCTTCGCGGCGGTGCTGATCGTCTGGGTGCTGTGGGCGTATAACATGTCGTTCGGCAAGCCTTGGTTCCAGATGCCCGGCGGGCTCGGGCCGTTCCTTGGGCATCCTGATCCGACGACGTCGGCTTACAACATGGAGAAGGAAGCGATTATCCCCTCCGCCGCTGGTGGCATGCCCGCTCTGGGCTACGGCCAGGCGACGATGGTGTACTTCCAGTTCGTGTTCGCAGCCATTACCCCGATTATTCTGCTCGGCGCCATTCTTGGCCGCGTCAGCTTCAAGGCTTGGATGATCTTCGTGCCGCTGTGGACGACGTTCATTTACTCCGTCGGTGCTTACTCTCTGTGGGGCGGCGGCTGGCTCGGGGCCATGGGCGTGGTCGACTATTCCGGCGGTTACGTCATTCACTTGGCGTCGGCTTTCTCGGGCTTCACCGCTGCGGCCGTCATCGGCCCGCGCATGGCGCGTGACCGGGAAAACTTTCAGCCGAACAATCTGCTCATCACCATGGCGGGCGCTGGCCTGCTCTGGCTCGGCTGGTCTGGCTTTAACGGTGGCGATCCGTTCACCGCCAATGCCGATGCGGGCGTGGGCGTGCTGAACACCCATACCGCGACCGCTGCCGCCTTGCTTACCTGGGTCGCGATGGACGTTCTCGCCTATGGCAAGCCCTCCATCCTGGGCGCGGTTAACGGTATGATTACCGGTCTGGTTGCGATTACCCCGGCTGCGGGCTACGTCAACGGCACCGGCGCGATCGTTCTCGGCATCGTTGCGGCAGCTCTGCCCTGGATGACCTGGAACTGGCTCGGGAAGACCAAGCTCTTCCGCAAGGTCGATGACGTGCTGGGCGTGATCCATACCCATGGTGTCGCGGCGCTGGTCGGCGGTATCGGCACCGGCATCCTGGCGGATCCGAAAATGATCGAATGGTACGGTACCAAGAACGACGCGTTCAGCGTTGCCGGCTGGTGGTATGGCAATTTCCATCAGGTGATCCTGCAGTTCTACGGCGCGGCCTTCATCATCGTGTTCAACGTGGTTGGCACTTACATCCTGCTCAAGCTGATCGGCCTCTTCGTGTCGCTGCGCTTCGACGAGGAAACCCTGCTGATCGGCGACGATGCGATCCACGGGGAAGAAGCCTACGCGATCTTCGCCGATGGTCAGAAGATCCCCGTCATGGGCGACTGATTTCTTGCTCAGGCAAGGTTGACAAAGGAAACGGCGCCCTTGTGGCGCTGTTTCTGTTTGTGGGGGATAATATTTGAGAATCAGCCCTCTCGCGGATATAGTGAAGATATGGCGGTGAATTTTGAGGCGCGGCGGTTCATATCTCCAGCAATCCGGGCGCAGCTGCGCAGACGGATGGCGGAGATTGTCGCACTGGCGCTCGCGTTCGGTGGGTTGGCTTTGTTGCTGGCGCTGACTTCGTACAATCCGGCGGATACGTCTTTCGATGCCGTGGGCTCGGCCCATACCAGCAATTTCGCAGGGCCGGTGGGGGCTGGGGTGGCGGATCTTCTGTTGCAGGGGTTTGGTGTGGCTGGGTTGGCGCCAGTTTTTATCCTGCTCGCCTGGGGCTATCGGCTCGGGACGCGCGGGGGGATTGGCTATCTGAAAACTAGGATCGTGTTGGGCGGGTTGGCGATGCCGTTGCTCGCCGTGGCGTTTGCGATGGGGATGGCAATTATCCCTGGACCGCCGCAGCATTGGCCTGTGCCGGCGGGGATTGGCGGGGCGGCGGGCGAGATTATTTCCAAGGCCTGCATTGGTGCGAGTGCGTCGGTACTGGGTAAGGCGGGTGGCGGCGCGGTCATGGTGGTGACGCTGATCCTGGCGCTGGCGGCGTTTGGCTTCTCGATGGGGATTACGCCGGGAGAATGGCGTTCTGGCGGTGCCAGGGCGGCGCGAATGGCGGCGGCGTCCGTATCGCAGAGCCGCAAGGGAGCCGAGGCGGTGTCCTCATGGATTACGCCGTTGCTCGCCAGCGCTTCGGCGCAAGCGGGGGAGGTTGGTCGGGCCTGGGTGCCAGCACCGCAGGTCGACGATGACGACGATATCCCGCAGGTCCAGGCCGCACCGGAGCCGTATTTACCGCTCAAGGCCAAGCCCGTGATCAAGGCGGCGTTGCCGTTGGCAAAGAAGCCGCCGGTGGCGCAGCAAGAACGCCTGCCACTGCTCGAGATGGGTTGGAATTTTCCACCGCTCGACCTGCTGCGCCGCGCGCCGATGCGCAGCACGACAGGGCCGAGCGCCGAGGCGCTGGAGAATAATGCGCGGCTGCTGGAGACGGTGCTCCAAGATTACGGTGTGCAGGGCAAGATTGTCGCTATTCATCCGGGGCCGGTGGTCACGCTCTACGAGCTGGAACCCGCACCGGGGATACGCTCGGCGCGCGTGGTCGGGTTGGCCGACGATATTGCGCGCTCGCTCTCGGTGGTGGCCGTGCGTATCGCCACTGTCACCGGGCGCAATGTCATTGGTATCGAGGTGCCCAACGCGAAGCGCGAGACGGTGTTCCTCTCCGAACTGCTCGGCGATGAGAGTTGGCAGGGGCAGAGCGGGAAACTCTCTATCGCGCTGGGCAAGGACATTTCCGGCGCGCCGGTCGTCGCCGATCTGGCGCGGATGCCGCATCTGTTGATCGCGGGCACCACGGGGTCGGGTAAATCCGTCGGCGTGAACGCCATGATCATGAGCTTGTTGTTTCGACTTTCGCCGGAACAGTGCCGCTTGATCCTGATAGATCCGAAGATGCTGGAGCTTTCGGTGTACGACGGCATCCCGCATCTGATGGCGCCCGTGGTGACGGAACCGGCCAAGGCGGTCGCGGCGCTCAAATGGGTCGTGCGCGAGATGGAACGGCGCTACCGGGCGATGAGCCAGCTCGCGGTGCGCAATATCGCAGGCTATAACGATAGGGTGAACGAGGCGCGCGCGCGCGGCGAGGTCGTGACCCGGCGGGTGCAGACCGGGTTTGATTCCGAGACGGGCAAGCCGGTGTTTGAGGAGCAGCCGCTCGCATTGGAGCCGCTGCCGTTCATCGTCGTGTTCATCGACGAGATGGCTGATCTGATGATGGTCGCTGGCAAGGAAATCGAGATTGCTGTACAACGCTTGGCGCAGATGGCCCGCGCGGCGGGAATTCACGTTATCATGGCGACGCAGCGGCCTTCGGTTGATGTCATCACCGGCACGATCAAGGCGAATTTCCCGACGCGCATCAGCTTCCAGGTTATCTCCAAATTTGACAGCCGCACGATCCTGGGCGAGCAGGGCGCGGAGCAATTACTGGGGCAAGGCGATCTGCTTTACATGCAGGGTGGGGGGCGGATTACGCGTGTGCATGGGCCGTTTGTCTCGGATCAGGAGGTCGAGGCGGTGGTTGCGTTCCTGCGCGAACAGGGCGAGCCTGCGTATCTCGACGAGGTCACAGAGCCGGTGGAGGAGGATTCTTCGGCGGTTTCAGGGGCGATCGGCGGCAATACCACGGGCGAGAATGCGCTCTACGATCAGGCGGTGTCGCTTGTGGCGCGCGAGGGCAAGGCCAGCACCTCTTTCATCCAGCGGCATTTGCAGATTGGCTATAATCGTGCAGCGAAGCTGATCGAGCAGATGGAGAAGGAAGGGGTGGTCAGCCAGGCTAACCATGTCGGTAAGCGCGAGGTGCTGGTACGCTCTGAACGCGAGGACTAGCCGCGGGTTTTGAGGCGATAGCCATTTTGTTGCACTGCAAAAAACTCTGGCCTCCTGGGGATAACTGTGGCATAAAGGTCAAAGTTTAATCCCTGCGGAGGCCGTGCTGTGCTCGATAAATCCGTTGTGAATTTGTTTTTCCACGTGAAACCTGGTGACACGCTCTGGCGCAGCGACGGGCTACGAGGTTTTTTTCTCTACCTGATCTTGGCGTGGCCGATGCAACGGGAGGGAGGGTGATCTGCCAGATGGTCAAGGCCAATCGGCAATGTCTGCCTGAGCAAGGGACGGGATGGAATCAGCATGTTGCCGATTTTCATATTGTGATCATGACCAAAGGCTGGGCACGGTTCATGTATGGCGACGAGGAGCATCTTGTCGCGGCGGGGGATGTTGTGCACCAGCAGCCGGGGATTACGCATTACCTGTTCGATTATTCGCCGGATATGGAATACATTGAGATCACCTCCCCGGCTGAATTTGGGACTGTCGAAGTGGAGGGACCATGTGCCGTGCCGCCGCCGACGCCTTGGTCCGGTTCGGCGGGAGTATAAAAAAGGGCCGGATATATCGGCCCTTTTTGTTTGGCACGTGATGATGAATGTCTTAAAAATCCAGATCGAGTTCAATGATTTCCTGCGGTTCTTCCATCGCGTCGGCCACCCATTCCTGCATTGGCTTCCAATCCATGATGGTGTCGCAATAGCTCTGGCACAAAGCGCCGACGGCGACGTCGTAGCTCAGAAAGCGCGTTACCACCGGCGCATACATGGCGTCCGCAACCGTTGGTTCAGTGCCGAACAGAAATGGCCCCTTCCATTGGTTCAGACATTCGCGCCAGATCGTCGTGATGCGGTCGATGTCGGCCTGGGCGGAGGACCAGACGGTGAAGCCGGGTTTTCTGAAACGCAGGTTCATCGGCAGGGACGAGCGCAAGGCGGTAAAGCCGGAATGCATCTCGCCAGAGATCGAGCGGCATCGCGCCCGCGCAATTTTTTCGCGAGGCAACATCTGCGCTTTT
>DAOMCN010000037.1:0-10048 GCA_035427885.1 Acidocella sp.
GCCGGTAAAGGCCCATGGACCTCGCCAACGCCAACGCCGACCCCTCCACCGGCCCGATCGCCAATGCCTCGCCGCAAGTCGCGAACATCCTGGCCAGCCTTGAAACCCGCGCGACAAAGCTCGATTCGGCCAGCCTCGCGCACGACATCCGCGCCTCTTTCTCGGGCATCATCCCGCTTTTGCCAGATCCCCATCGCAGCGCTAATTTCGCCGTACTGCGCGACCCCTCAACCCCCAGCACCCTGCTGGAAATGGGCTGCCTGACCAACAAGCTGGACGAAAAGCGCCTGCGCAGTCCGGCACATCGCAAGCTCATGGCGGCGCAGTTGACCAAGGCGATCGACATGTATTTCACTAATTATGCCAAAAACCGTCTGGCGGGCTGAGTGCTGTGGAAACGCTGCGAGCACGGCCTTAGCGTGGTGAAGATGTAATATTTTGCGTCCGGAGCTATTATTGCCGGAATTTTATCCAAGGCATCCTCGCGGGGTTGCGCTCAGAGTGCTAAGGAGCGCCTCATGTCCGACCCGATAGAGCCTTTTTCCGCTGGCGAACGTTTAAGCCCGCCGCGCGCCGATGCCGCCCGCCCCCAAAAACCGTCGCGCAAAGGGGGGAAAAAGCCCCGTAAACCCGGTTTTTTCAACACCTTGCTGCGCTTCCTGGTGTTTGGGATCTACCGCGTCGCGTTCTTTGGGATCGTCCTGCTGATCGTCAGCGGCGGCGCCGTTGTGCTCTATTTCTCCTCCAGCCTGCCCAGCGTGGAGTCGCTAAAGACCTACCAGCCGCCCTTGGAGAGCCGGGTCTACGCGGATAATTTTCAGCTCGTATCCGAACTGGCAAGTCAGCACCGCATCTACGTACCCTACAACGACATCCCGCCGATAGTAGCTCAGGCCTTCATCTCGGCGGAGGATCGTTTGTTCTGGGTCGATCCGGGGATCAACCCGCTCGCCGTCATCCGTGCCGCCCTGGTGGACGTCACGCGCATCGGCTCGGGCCACCGCCCGCTCGGCGCCTCGACCATCACCGAGCAGGTGGTGAAGAACATGCTGCTGGATAACCACATCACCTTCGCCACCAAGATCAAAGAGGCGCTGCTGGCGATGCGCGTCAGCCAGGTGATGACCAAGAAACAGGTGCTGACCCTGTATCTGAACGAGATTTTCCTCGGCAACAATTCCTACGGCATCGCCGCCGCCGCGCAGACCTATTTTGACAAGCCGCTGAGCAAGCTGGATATCGCCCAGGCCGCCTCGCTCGCCGCTCTGCCCAAGGCCCCGACGAGCTACGACCCCTTCCAGCATCCGCAGGACGCCCTGCAGCGGCGCAATTTCATCATCACCCGAATGCTGGCCGACGGCGCGATAACTCCAGCCCAGGCCGCGACCGCAACCGCCGAACCGCTCTTGCCGCGCGCCGGTGGCGCACCGCTGACAGTCCCCGACGCTGGCTATTTTGCCGACGCCGTGCAAAGCCGGCTTAACCAGCGTTTCGGCGCCAGCGTCGTCTCCCAGGGCGGGCTGATTGTCCACACCAGCCTGAGCCCAAAGCTGCAACACGCCGCCGTTGACGCCCTGCGCAACGGCCTGGAGCAATACGACCGCACCTACGGCGGCTGGCACGGCCTGGTTGGCCATGTCGAGGACGCCGCCCTCGCGACAAACTGGCAGGCCGACCTCGCCAAGCAGCCCAGCTTGTCGGGGATGCGCCATAGCTGGCGTCTGGGCATTGTCCTGACTGCGACAGATCGCAGCGCCCAACTCGGCAGCCTCAACCCCGCCAACGGCACCCCCGAAACCGGCACCCTGACCTTAAGCGCGATGCGCTGGGCCCGCCCCACGATCAACGGTCAACTGCAAAGCCGGGTGAATTCCGTTTTTGAAGTGCTGCACCCCGGCGACATCGTGATGATCTCGGGCAACGGCAACGCCCTGGCGCTGGAGCAGATCCCCAACATCCAAGGCGGGCTACTATGCATGGATCCAAAAACCGGCCGCGTCCTGGCGATGGTCGGCGGATGGAGCCATAATGTCAGCCCTTATAACCGCGTTACCCAGGCACAACGCCAGCCCGGCTCCTCGGTCAAGCCCTTTGTATATCTGACCGCGATGGAACAAGGCATCCAGCCCGACGCCCCGGTGCTCGACGCCCCCTTTGTGCAGCGAATGTCCGACGGCACAACCTACCGCCCCGGCAATTACGAAGAGAGTTTCCAGGGCCCGGTCCCGATCTTCCACGCGCTGGAACAATCCCTCAACCTTGCCACCCTACATCTGGCGCGCGAAGTCGGCCTCGACAATATCGGGAAGACTTTTGCGAGTTTCGGCATCATCGACCCGATGCCGCCCTATTACCCATCCGCCATCGGCGCCATCGACACGACCTTGTGGAACATGACCACCGGCTACGCCGAGCTGGATGATTATGGCCGCCAGATCACCCCGACCCTGATCGACAGCGTGACCAACCCGCAGGGCGACGTACTCTACCAGGCGCCGGAACAAAGCTGCGACAACTGCGTCAACGGCAACCCGACCGAGCCCCCCACGCTCGACTACGCCGGCGCCCAGATCGCCGATCCGAGCAGCGTGTTCCAGATGATCACGATGATGAAGGGCGTCGTCCTGCGCGGCACCGGCGCACCGGCGGTCGTGGGCATCGCCCAGCCGGTCGCGGGCAAAACCGGCACCACGAATAATTTCAACGACGCCTGGTTCATCGGCTTCACCCCGGGCATCGTCACCGGCTGCTGGGTCGGCTTCGACACGCCGCACAGCCTGGGCAACAACGAGACCGGCGGTAATGTCTGCGGCCCGATCTGGAACCAATTCATGAAGGTGGCGCTGGCCAACCAGCCCGACCTAGACTTCGCAGCACCAGATGGCATGACCCTGCAACAGGTCAGCCTCGACAATGAAACCGCCACCGAAGCCTTCAAATCCGGCCAGACCCCGGGTGCGCAGTCGAACGACAGCCTGCTCGCGGGCCAGAGCGTCCTGCCCCCGCAAGACAGCGGCACCTCCCCCAACTCCACGACTCCCGCCCCCCCCCGCGCACCGGGAACACCGCCCCCCCCACCGCCGCCGGCAAACACGATCGATAAATCGCTGGGCGGGCTGTACTAGCGCCACTCGGCGACCTATATCCTCCTCATGTCCGCAGAATCAGATCAATTAAATGAGCAAATCGGCCGTTCGGTCGCCTTGCTGAGGAGGCATCTTTGACTGGGATGCTTCCGTCCTAAAACTCGCCGAGCTAGACGCCCGGGCCGAGGACCCTTCCCTCTGGAACAACGCCGAAGCCGCGCAAACCCTGATGCGTGAGCGCGGCCGTATCGCCTCGATCGTGGATGGCGTGCGCGCCCTGGAGCGTGAAACCGCCGACGCCGTCGAGCTGATCGAAATGGCCGAAGCCGAAGGCGACGCCGCGATGGTGAAAGACGCGCTCGCCAGCCTCATCGTGCTGGCCGCGCAAGCCAAGCAGCGCGAGATCGAGAGCCTGCTCTCTGGCGAGGCCGATAGCCGCGACGCCTTCATGGAAATCAACGCTGGCTCGGGCGGGACCGAGGCCCAGGACTGGGCACAAATGCTCCAGCGCATGTACACGCGCTGGGCCGAAGCGCGCGGCTTCAAGGTCGAAATCCTCGACATGTCCGAAGGCGAGCAGGCCGGGATCAAATCCGTGACCATGCAGATCACCGGCGCGAACGCCTATGGCTGGCTGAAAACCGAGTCTGGCGTGCATCGCCTCGTGCGCATCTCGCCCTACGACTCCGCCGCCCGCCGCCACACCAGCTTCTCCTCGGTCTGGGTGTACCCCGTGGTGGACGACACCATTGAAATCGAGATTAACCCGGCGGACCTGAAGGTGGACACCTTCCGCGCCTCGGGTGCAGGTGGCCAGCACGTCAACAAGACCGAGTCGGCGATTCGCATCACCCACGTGCCGACCGGCATCATCGTCGCCTGCCAGACAGACCGCTCCCAGCACCGCAACCGCGCGACGGCGATGAACATGCTGAAAGCGCGCATGTACGAGATGGAGCTGCAAAAGCGCGAAGCCGCGTCCGCCAGCATCGAAGCTGCGAAGACGGATATCGGCTGGGGCCACCAGATCCGCTCTTACGTCCTTGCCCCATATCAGCTGGTGAAAGACCTGCGCACCAATTATGAGACCGGCAACCCGGCGGCAGTATTGGACGGCGCACTGGATCCCTTCATGGCAGCTTCCCTGGCCGCACGCGTCGGCGCGACGCGTTCGGACGCCTCGGCGATGGCGGAGTAATCCGCCAACGCCTTATAGGTAGACGCGGCCCCGGCAGCGTCTACAAATCAAAATTGCTGGGTAGCATAACCACATCGCGGATCGTCATACCCCGCGGCCGCGTCAGCATGAATGTGATCACATTCGCAACCTCGCTCGCCTCCAGAAGGCTTCCCGACTCCCTGGCTTCCTTGAGCTTCTCCGCGGGCCAGTCCGCGAGGAGCGCGCTGACAACAGGGCCCGGCGAGATTGAGCCCACGCGAATGCCGTGCTTGAACACCTGACGGCGCACCGTCTGCACGAAACAGTTGATCGCCCATTTGGACGACGCATAGACCGGCTCCCACGGCGTCGGAAAATGTGCCGCCAGGGAACTCGTAACAATAATATCCCCCACCCCGCGCTCGATCATGTGTGGCAAAACGTCATGCACGTTCTTCATCACGACGTTGACGTTCAAGTTCAACATCCGGTCAATCGCGCCGGTATCCGCATCGACCAGATCGCCGCCAACGTAAATGCCCGCGTTCGCATGAAAAATATCGATATGGCCCACTTTTTCCAACGCTCTGGGCACCAGCGTCGTGCAGTCCTTTGGGTCGAGCAGGTCGATCACAAGGGGGATCACCGCGTCACCGTACTTAGCGCAGAGCGCACCGAGCGCCGCCTCGTCACGGTCAACCATCACCACGCGCGCGCCCGAGGCCAACATCACCTCGGAACTGGCCAACCCAATCCCAGACGCCGCTCCAGTCACGACGGCAACCTTGCCTTCCAATTCTCCTGCCACCCGCGTTCTCCCAAATAGACCCGTTATGAATATCTGGGCCGGAATCGCCCATTTTAGCGCTGGCGCTCTGCCGAGAGCCAGTGCGTCGCAGAACCTACCCTAGACCAATATTCAGCTAAGTTGAACCGCCCCAAAGTTGATCCCCGCCACCGCAGCGCGCATCATGAAAGCGGCAAAACGGCGCGAAAAGGAAACAAAATGAAAGCGTTCCAGGATTACTACCCCACACAACTCTCCCATTGTTACGGCTGCGTAAGCCAGAACGACCACGGCCACCGCATCCGCACCTTTTGGGAAGGCGAAGAAAGCGTCACGCGCTTTACCCCCGAGCCGGATCACACCGCGGCCCCCGGCTTCGTCTATGGCGGGCTGCTCGCCTCGCTGCTGGATTTCCACAGCACCGGCGCGGCAGCAGCGGCAATGTACCACGCCGAGGGCCGCGAGATGGGCAGCGAACCAATCTGCCGTTTCATTACCGGGTCGTTAAATGTCACCTATCTGAAACCCACCCCGCTCGGCCCCGAGATCGAAATCCGCGGTCGTGTGCGCGAGTTGAAAGAGCGCAAGGTGATCATCGACACGCGCGTGCTGGTTAGCAGCGTCGAGACCGCGCACGGCGAAGTCGTGGCCGTGCGCATGCCCATGGATTTCGGCAAATAGCACCAGAACCGGGTGCGTCTACTTCATGACCAATACCGGCACCACTGTCAGCACGCCGATCAATACACTGCTCAACGCCACGAAAACCGCTGCCTGCGCGCCGCTCAACGCCAGCCCGGCCTTCACGATCACCCAACGATACCAGAGCAAATACCCGCCCGCGAAGCCAAGGACAAAATACTCCGCTCGAGACATGGCGACGCCAAACTGCGCCAACAGCGCGCCCAGAAACGCCGCGACGAACAGCACGGGCAAAATCATCCAGAACGACCAGTTGAGGGCTGTCGCCGCACGCGTCCAGAGCGCCTCGTGCCCCAGCCGCCGCGCGAATTCATGCACCATCAACGGCAGCAGCAACACCGAGCTTATGCGCGAGAGCAAGCTGATCAGCGCGAATTTCCAATCCCCTTGCATCACCAAAATCGCAGCGCCCACCAGCGGAAACGCAATCAGCGGGGCGAGCGATGCGGTGAAATTATCCAGCGACGCACCAAATTCCTTGATCCCCTCCGCCTTGCCGCGCGCCAGCATAAACAACCCGCGCACAATCATCCGCAAAATCCTTCAATCAACGCCTGATAAATTTCCTGAAGCCGCAAAAGCTCCGCAACCGGCACGCCCTCGTCGGTGCGATGCATCGTCGCACCCACCAGCCCAAATTCCGCCACCGGACAATAGCGCGCAATAAACCGCGCATCGGACGTCCCGCCACCGGTATTCTGCTCCGGGATAACCCCCGTCACCTGCTTCACCGCGCGCAACAGCGCCTCCGTATGCGCCCCCGCCTGCGTTAAAAACGCCTCGCCCGAAACCTGCACCTGGAAATCCGCCCCCGGCACAAACCCGGCCAACCAATCTGTCAGGCTGGCGCCGCTGTGCAGGTTGTTGAACCGGATATTGAGCCGCGCGCTGGCTTGCGCGGGAATTACATTGCTCGCCGTATTGCCAACATCCACCGAGGTGATCTGCAACGAGGACGGCTCAAACCACGCGGTCCCGGCGTCGAGCGGCTGCGCGATCATCGCCGTGAGCGCGCGCACCAGCGGATGCACCGGATTATCGGCGAGATGCGGATAGGCGACATGCCCCTGCCGCCCCTGCATCGCAATCCGCGCATTCAGACTCCCGCGCCTGCCGATCTTGACGACATCGCCCAGCACCGCCCGGCTGGTCGGCTCGCCGACGACGCAGAAATCCGGGATCTTGCCATGGTCGCGCATCCACTCAAGCACGCGCACCGTGCCATCCAGCGCCACCCCCTCCTCGTCACCGGTAATCAGCAGCGAGACATGCCCCGGCACCCGCGCGACCGCGGCGACAAAAGCGGCAATCGCCCCTTTCATATCTACCGCCCCGCGCCCGTAGAGCACACCGCCCTCGACCACGCCCGCGAATGCGTCATGCGCCCAGCCCTCTCCCGGAGGGACAACATCGGTATGCCCGGCAAAGCACAAATGCGCCCCCGCCCCGGCCCGCTCGGCGAACAGGTTCTCGATCTCGCCAAAGCGCAGCCGCGTCACGACAAACCCCAGCGCCTCCAACTGCGCAGTCAGCACGCCCTGCGCACCGTCATCCGCCGGGGTAACGGAGCGGCAGCGCAGCAAGGCCTGCGCGAAGGGCAGCAGTTCCATTACGCGCGCAGCAGATCGTTGATCGAGGTCTTGCTGCGCGTCTGCGCATCGACGCGCTTGACGATCACGGCGCATGCCAGCCCCGGCCCCGGCGTACCATCAGGCAGCGCCTTGCCCGGCAGCGTCCCCGGCACGACGACGGAATAAGCCGGCACCCGGCGCGAAAACACCTCGCCGGTCTCGCGGTCGATAATCTTGGTGGACGCGCCAAGAAACACGCCCATCGACAGCACCGCGCCCCGCTCGACAACAACGCCCTCCGCCACTTCCGAACGCGCGCCGATAAAGCAATCGTCCTCGATCACCACTGGCCCGGCCTGCAACGGCTCCAACACGCCGCCCAAGCCCACGCCGCCGCTGATATGGCAATTCTTACCGACCTGCGCGCAGGAGCCGACGGTGGACCAGGTATCGATCATCGTCCCCTCGCCGACCCGCGCGCCGACATTGACAAAGCACGGCATCAGCACCGCCCCCGGCGCGATATACGCCGAGCGCCGCACCACCGCCCCCGGCACAGCGCGAATCCCCGCCGCTGAAAATCGCGCCAGATCCCAATCGGCGAACTTCATGCCCACCTTGTCGAACACCGGCGCGCCGCCAGCGCCCTTCATCAGCGTGTTGGGATAGAGCCGGAACGAGAGCAGCACCGCCTGCTTGAGCCATTGATGCACGACCCAACCTGCGTTGCTATGCTCAGCAACCCGCGCCTCGCCCAAGTCGAGCAACGCCAGCGCTTCCTCGACGGCGTCGCGCTCGGCCCCCGTGGTCGCGGCGGAGAATTCCGCGCGGCGTTCCCAGGCAGCCTCGATGGCAGTTTTCAGGTCGTGATGCGGCAGCTTCGTCATGGTAATCCCCGTAATATCGAATTGTGGCGGACCATGCGTGGCCCAAGGCCGCGCTGTCAACGCGCCGCCCTTAACGCCTTGTTCACGTACTTGTGCTTATTTATCAGTCTATGATCAACGCCCCAAACTCCACGTCCTCGCTCACCCTCGCCACAGGCTGGCTCTCCGTCGCGGGGATGCTCGCGGACCTCGCCTTCGAAACGGACGCGATGGGCCGTTTTACCGCCTTTGGCCCTGGCCTCGTCTTCGGCCGGTCAGCGTCGGAATTCATGGGCGTTGAAGCGGCCAGCCTCCTCTCCGGTGCGTCGGAAGAGGACGCCCTGAGCACAACGCAATTCCGCTCCGTCATCACGACGATCTGCCTGGAATGCGTCGCCTGGCACGGCAAAGTTCGCCTTGCCCTGCCGGACGGCACCTCCGGCGCCTTCCGCCTCTCCCTCGCCCCGCGCATCAAGGGCGGCGCCGTGACCGGAACCTACGGCGTTCTCTTCGACCTCGACCAACCCGACCTCGCGATGCCCACCCCTGCCATCCACGACCCCTCCCTGCGCTACAACACCATGCTGGACCCAGAAACCGGCCTGTGGTCTTCGCGCACCTTCGCAGAGGAAATCTCCCGCCGCTTCGATCGGCTGGACGTCGAGGGACTCCCCGGTACCTTGCTCTACCTCAGCTTTGCCCGCGCGCCCGACACGCTGCACACCGCCATTGCCATGCGCCTGGCCGAAGAACTACGCGACATTGTCCGCCCCACGGATCTCCTGGGTCGGATTGACGCGACCACCCTGGCCTTGTGGTGTGACGGCATGGACCACCTGACCGGCGGTGAGCGCGCGGCACGATTCTGCTCCCACCTCCCCGCCTCCCTCCCCGAGCGCAGCCTGATCATGGTCGGCGTCGCCCCGCGCTGGGCTGGCAGCGGGGATGACGCGGAGGCCGTCACCGAACACGCCGCCGTCGCCCTGCGCCTCGCTGACCTGGCCACAGACCGCCAATCCGGCGTCGATACATGCGGCGCATGGCGGGTCTGGCAGCGCGACTAATCTCTTGTTTTGCTGCCCTATTTGCCCTAATTCCACGGCATGACTGAGCATCAGAACGACCCATCCTCCCAGATCGACCCGTCCGAGCCGCTGCTCGAAGCCCCCGACGCGCGCATTGAGGGGCTTGAGCTTGCCCTCCAGGAAATGAAGGACAAATGGCTCCGCTCCGAGGCCGACATGGCCAATCTACGCGCCCGCACCAAGCGCGAGGTTGAAGATGCCCGGCTCTACGCCGTGCAGAAATTCGCGCGCGACGTTGCCGAGGCCGCCGAAAACCTAAGACGCGGGATCGATGCCCTACCCAAGCGCGACGAGAACGAACCCGAGCTGGTCGGCAAACTGCGCGAGGGTTTCGAGGGCGTGGAGCGTTCCTTTGTCGCCCTGCTGGAGCGCAACGGCATCACCCGCCAGGACCCTACCGGAAGCGCCTTCGATCCCAACCTGCACCAGGCAATGTCCGAAATTGAAACCACCGAACACCCCCCAGGCACGGTAACGCAGGCATGGACCCAGGCGTGGCTTCTCAACGGCCGCCTCCTGCGCCCCGCAATGGTCGTGGTCAGCAAACTTCCCGCCACCCACACCCCCATCGACCAGACCGCGTAAGCCAGTACGGAGCGGCTTCGGCCGCTCCAACGCTTAAACCCACCCCAGCTCGCCGCAAACGCGCCTCGATTTACCTGCCCGCCGGCTCGGACCATCTGCGGTTAAGCTGCGCCCGAAAGCGCCGCATTACCCCGCTCATCAAAACAATATTTATGCGCCGCCCCCCAACGCTTGAGCTTTTCGGGCGGAACTGCCTTGCTTGGCTTC
>DAOMCN010000038.1:0-9957 GCA_035427885.1 Acidocella sp.
GGCGGCACGAATAATAAACAGAATGACCGCTTGAAAACGTGAAATTAATCAAAAAGAGCCGTTTTTTGTGTCCAAAACTCGTTTCACTATAACAACAGGGAGAGTAAAAATGACAAGAACAAAAGTGCATCTGATGACGCGCGCAATGCTCGGCGCTGTCGCGATCTCGATGGCAGGCTCCATCGTGCTGGCCTCCTCGGCGAAGGCCAACGAACTCTGGGATCCGTATCTGCGCGCTGTGAACGAAGGCGTTCCCGCAGGCGCGTTGCCACCGCCGGGCGTTTATGGCGTATTGAACAACTACTGGGCTGATTATAACCTCTACAATTCCACAGGACACAAAGTCACTAACGGCCACCTCAACGCGCTGGTCGAAGTACCGATCGTGCTGTGGGTTCCCGGTATCCGGTTCCTCGGCGCTGATTACGCCGCCGCTATCGCCCAGCCCTTTGATTATACTTCGGCCGGTGGTCTGACTGGCGTTGCCGGTGCGGGCAACCTCGGCATGTTCAACACGGTACTGATCCCTGGCATTCTGTCCTGGTCTCTCCCGAACAACTTCCACGCTTCCGCCGGTTTCGAGATTTACCTCCCGGACGCCAGCTCCAAGCCGGGCGATAACCTGAACAATGGCGGCTTGCCCTCGGGCAACGGCTTTACCGCGGTCCAGCCAGATTTTGGCTTGAGCTATCTGGCGGACGGTTGGAACCTAAGCGTCGCAACCCATCTCTCCCTGCCGATCAGCGCCAACACAAATAATGGCCGTGACTACAAGTCCGGCAACGAGTTCTCGGCCGATTACACGATCAGCAAGACCATCGGCAAATGGACCTTCGGCCTTGGCGCGCACGAGCTGAACCAACTTAATAACGACACTGGCGCGAGCGTAACCCCCGGGGATCACAAGGCCGAGAGCTACGGCATGGGCCCCCTGATGAGCTATCAGCTCAACGGCGTGAACGTCACCGCGAGCTGGGACCAGAATCTCTACACCAAGAACGACGTTGCCGGCACCATCGTCAACATCCGTCTCGTGACGGCGTTCTAAGCAAACGCGTCCTCGGGTGCCAAACCCGAAGGCGTGGCCATAAAAAAGCCCGGCACGCAAATGCCGGGCTTTTTAGGTTAGTTGCCCCAGCCTATCGCGACACCTGGGCGCGGTGGCGCAGCAGATGATCCGCCAGCACGCAGGCTAGCATCGCCTCGCCGACTGGCACGGCGCGAATCCCGACGCAGGGGTCGTGTCGCCCTTTGGTAAAAATCTCGATTTCCTCGCCCGCCGCGTTGACGCTGCGCACCGGCGTCAGGATTGAGCTGGTTGGTTTTACCGCGAACCGCGCCACCACCGGCTGCCCGGTGGCAATCCCGCCAAGAATTCCCCCGGCATGATTGGCCAGAAATTCGATCTTCCCGTCTTTTATCCGCATCTCATCGGCATTCTGCTCGCCGCGCAAACGGGCGGCGGCGAACCCATCGCCGATCTCGACTCCCTTAACCGCGTTGATACTCATCAGCGCTGCGGCAATCTCGGCGTCCAACTTAGCGTAAACCGGCGCGCCCAGCCCGGGCGGCACGCCCTCGGCGACCACCTCGACTACCGCGCCGATGGACGAACCATCTTTGCGGATCCCGTCGAGAATCCCCTCCCATTCCACCGCCGCCTGCGCATCCGGGCAGAAGAACGGGTTGTTCTCCACCGCGTCCCAGTCCCAGCGCGCCGGTTCGATGCCGTGCGCGCCAAGCGCCACCATCGCGCCGCGAATCACGACCGATTCGCCCAGAACCTTGCGTGCAATCGCCCCGGCGGCGACTCGCATCGCCGTCTCGCGCGCCGAGGAGCGCCCGCCGCCTCTGGGGTCGCGGTGGCCGTACTTCATATCGTATGCCACATCGGCATGTCCGGGCCGGTACTGCGCCGCGATGTTGGCATAGTCCTTGGAGCGTTGGTCCGTATTCTCGATCAGCAGAGAAATCGGCGTCCCGGTAGTCTTGCCAAGATACACGCCGGAGAGAATCCTAACCTGATCCGCCTCCTGCCGCTGCGTGGTGAAGCGCGATTGTCCAGGACGGCGCTTATCAAGAAACGGCTGAATATCCGCTTCCGAGAGCGAAATCCCCGGCGGCGTCCCATCCACGACGCAACCAATCGCCGGACCGTGGCTCTCGCCCCATGTTGTTACCCGGAAGAGATGCCCAAACGTATTGTGTGACATAGAGTTTCTTACAAAATCAGTCGTTTACAACGGTTATATCTGGTGCATTCGGATTTTTCATCCCGACCGTGTGATACCCGCAATCGACATGATGAACCTCGCCGGTCACGCCTTTTGACAGGTCGGAGAGCATATACAGCCCGGCCCCGCCGACTTCCTCAAGCTCCACATTGCGCTCCAGCGGCGCGTTATAGCGATTCCATTTCATGATATAGCTGAAATCACCTATGCCGGACGCGGCCAGGGTCTTAATTGGCCCGGCGCTGATCGCGTTAACGCGAATCTGCCGTGACCCCAGGTCGGTCGCCATGTAGCGCACGGAGGCCTCGAGCGCCGCCTTGGCCACGCCCATGACGTTATAATGTGGCACGACGCGCTCCGCGCCGAGATAGGAGAGGGTCAGCAGCGAGCCGCCATCACGCATCAACGCGGCGGCGCGCTGGCCGACGGCGGTGAACGAGTAGCAAGAAATGTCCATCGCCTGCGCGAACACGGCGCGCGGCGTATCGACGTAGCGCCCGCGCAGGAAGTTCTTGTCCGCAAAGCCGATGGCATGGACCAGAAAGTCGATCTTGCCCCATTTCTCGCCCAGCGCTTCGAAGGTGGCGTCGATCGCCGCGTCATCGGTGACATCGCAGGGGAGTAGGAAATCCGAGTTGATCGAGGCGGCGAGCGGGCGCACCCGCTTCTCCAGCGTCTCGCCCTGATAGGTAAAAGCAACCTCGCCGCCCTGCGCCGCGACGGCCTGCGCAATCGCCCAGGCGATCGAGCGGTTATTGGCCACCCCCATGATCAGCCCCCGCTTGCCCTGCATGAGTGTGCCCTTGGGCAGAGAAATCTGGGTTTCAGTGTCAGGCATGGGCGCTATCTCCATTTGGGCATTCGGGTGCTGCCCGGTTGGTGGCATAGAGTGTATCACGCGATCAAGAGGCGAGACATTTTGGAGGTTATCTAAAGATGGAAAAAGACCCGTTCACCAAATTCGGCGTTTGGCTGGCGGAGGCGGAGGCAACAGAACCCAACGACCCAAATGCAGTAATTGTTTCCACCGCCAGTCCCTCCGGCCGCCCGGCATCGCGCACTCTGCTGCTAAAAGCCTGGGATGACCAGGGCTTTGTTTTTTTTGGTAATCTCGGGTCACGCAAGGCGTCGGAAATGCACGAGAACCCGCAAGTGGCGCTGCTTTTCTACTGGAAAATCCTGCACCGCCAGATCCGTATCGAAGGCGCCGTCACCCCAGTCTCCGCGGACGTGGCCGACGCCTATTTCGCCACCCGCCCGCGCGTTTCCCAGCTTGGCGCCTGGGCGTCGAAGCAGTCTCAGCCGTTAGCCTCGCGCGCCGTGTTCGAGGAGCGGCTCAAGGAAGCCGAAAGCCGGTTTTCGGGCCAAGATGTCCCCCGCCCGGATTTCTGGTCCGGCTGGCGCCTCGCCCCGGATTATTTCGAGTTCTGGCAAGCCGTGGATTTTCGCCTGCACGACCGGCAGACGTTTACCCGCAGCGGCGCGGCCTGGGAGAGCGGCGCGCTCTTTCCTTAGCGATTATTCAGCTCCAGCGCCCGGGCATAGACCTGTTTCTTGGCCAGACCCGTGGCGCTGGCGACAGCACCGACCGCATCCTTCAGGCTCATTTGCGCGAGCGCCGCGGTAAGGGCTGCGTCCAACGTCTCTGCGGAGGTTGGCTCGTCTGGGGCAGGGCCAATGACAAGCGTGATCTCGCCGCGCGCCTGATTGGCGGCGTAGTGCTCTGCCAGAGCGGGCAGGGTGCCGCGCCGCACCTCCTCGTAATGCTTGGAGAGTTCGCGGCACACCGCGGCTTGCCGCGCGCCCAGAACCTCCGCCGCGTCGGCCAGCGTCTCGGCCAGCCGGTGCGGAGCTTCATAATAGATCAGCGTGGCTGAAAGTCCGGCCGCCTCGGCATTGCGCACCCGCTCCAGCGCCGTGCGCCGCGCCCCGGATTTGGGCGGCAGGAAGCCTGAGAACAGAAACGGATGCGGCGGCAGGCCCGAGAGGGTGAGCGCCAGCACCGCCGCGTTCGGCCCGGGTATCCCCCCCACGCGTAGCCCGGCCTCGATGGCCGCGCGCACCAGCCGGTAGCCGGGGTCGGAGACCAGTGGTGTTCCTGCGTCCGAGATCAGCGCATAGCGAGTCCCGCCCAGCATCGCGGCAATCAGGGGCGCAATGCGCGACTCCTCATTATGCTCATGCAGAGCGATCAGCTTGGTCTTGATGTCATAAGCGCGAAGCAAGACCGCGCTGGTCCGCGTGTCCTCGCACAGAACGGCGTCCACATCCGCTAAAGCATCGCGCGCGCGCGGTGAAAAATCTTTAAGGTTGCCGATCGGGGTGGAAACCAGCACAAGGGCGGGCATCGCCGTTGCTTCAGACCCGGCAGAGGAGGGCCCAGTTTTTGGTTCGTATGTCTTCGCTTCGTGTATCTCTTCTTCGGTCATTCGTGCCCCTCGCGGCCACGCTGGCGCTGGTTGGCTGCGCGGGTCAAGCCCCGTCGCCCGGATTTGGTGGCCAGCCCGCCGCTCTGGGTAGCGGTTTCGCGCCCGGCCAACCCGCCTCCGCCGCCCCCGGCATCGGCAAGACCAGCGGTAATATCGCCCTTCTGCTGCCGCTCTCCGGTCAGATGGCCCCAATAGGCACGGTGCTGGAGAACGCAGCTAAGCTGGCCTTCCCCCCCGGCGCCACCCCGAGCCTGGATGTGCGTGACACCGGCGGCACGGCAGAAGGCGCCGCAGCCGCCGCCCAGGCAGCGATTGTGGCAGGAGACGGCATCATCCTTGGCCCACTGACCTCGTCCGAGGCGCATGCGGTCTCGCCCATCGCGCAGAATGCCGGGGTGAACATGCTTGCCTTCACCAATGATTCCACCATCGCCGCTCCGGGCGTCTGGCCGTTGGGCATCACGCCGATGCAGCAGGTCCAGCGCGTGGTCCAGGTCGCCGCGAATGCCGGACGCACCCAACTCGCCGCTCTTCTCCCCGACTCGGACTTTGGCCACAGCCTGGGCGCCGCCCTAATCTCTGAAACCAGCACGCTGGGTGAACCAAATCCGCAGATCACCTATTACCAGTCTGACTTCAACAGCCTGAACCACGCCGTCGAGCAGATGTCCGACTTCGCCGATCGCGGTCAGTCGATTGAAGCGCAGATCAAACATGAGCGCGATCTGGGTACAGCGGCTGGGCGCCAAAAGGCGCACGAATTGCAGCATGTGCAAATTCCGCCGCCCAGCTTCAACGCGCTTTTCATCGGCGCGACGAATGGCAACACCCTGGCTGAGTTGGCCAATTTCCTGCCCTATTACGACGTAAACCCGCCCCAGGTACAGTTTCTTGGCCCGCAGATGTGGTCTAGCTTGGCGCCGCAGATGGCCCATCAGCCGGATTTGCTGGGCGCGCTCTATGCCGCCCCGGACCCCGCCTTGGCGGCCGGGTTCGATGCCAAATACCAGACGGCATATGGCGTCGCTCCACCCGCGATTGCCGATGTCGCCTTCGACGCAGCGGCGATCGCCCGGCTTGCTGCGGGAAGTGGCGGCTATACATCCTCGGTGCTGACCGCCCCTGCCGGCTTCTCCGGTACGGACGGCGTGCTGGTACTCCAGACCACGGGGCAGGTGGCGCGTGGTCTGGCCGTGTTCCAAATCGCGCCGGGCGCGCCGATCATCACCTCACCCGCGCCGACCCAGCTAAACCAGCCCAATAGCTGATGCCCCCAGCTCAACTCCTGGATAAAGCCTGGCCCGCCGCCTTTGCGCTGTTTCTGGCGCTGGCCGCGTTGCCGACGTTGGTTTTTGGCTTGCTTGTTATCGATGGGGACCTGCACCTGCGCACCGGCCTGCTCGGCTGGGTTGTGTGCACGGCTGTGGCCGTCGGTTTTGGCTTCCTGCTGGGACGCGACATCGTGGTGATGACCCGGCTGGTCCGCGCGATGCAAAACAGCCCCGAGGACCTGCCGCGCAACACGACGCTGCTCGTGCCGGGGATGCGCTCGCTCGGCCAGGAGGCGATCCGCCTGATCCACGCCGAGCGTCTCTCCCGAGCCCGGCTGATCTCCAGCGCCGCCGAGGACCGTGCGCTGGTGGAGCGCCTGCCCGACCCGCTGATCAAACTTGACGCGGCAGGCAACCTGGTCTGGCGCAACGACAGCGCCATCACCGCCTTCGGCACGGAGACCGCGGCCCTGCTGCGCCACCCGACCTTGCGTGCCGCCTTGGCTGAGGCAGCGCAGGGCGGTCAGCCGGTGCGCAGCAAGATCGCCCTGGCCGTGCCGGTCCCGCGCGAGTTGGACGTCACAGTCATCCCTGTTGGCGGCCCGCTCTACATGCTGATCACCGACCGCACGCGCGAGCGCAGCCTGGAGAAGATGCGCGCCGATTTCGTCGCCAATTCGAGCCACGAATTACGCACCCCGCTCGCCAGCCTGATCGGCTTCATCGAAACTCTGCGCGGCCCCGCCGCCGACGACCCGGAGGCGCAAAAGCGCTTTCTCGCTATTATGGCCGAGCAGGCGGCGCGTATGCAGCGCGTTATTGCCGACCTGCTCAACCTCTCGCGCATAGAGATTTCGGAGCATCAACCGCCGACAGAACTCCTCCACCTGCCCCCGCTGCTGGAGCGCATCGTTGCCGGTATGGAGCCGCAGTTAAAATCCAGCGCCACGCGCATCAAGATCGCCCTGCCGCCGGATCTGCCCTCAATCCCTGCCGACGCCGACCAACTCACCCAGGTCTTCACCAACCTGCTTGAGAACGCCGTGAAATACGGCAAGCGCGACGGTTGCATCAAACTCATCGCGGCCCCGGCTGGCTCGGATGCGCGTTTCGAGGCATCGGGCGTGCTGGTGAGCGTGACCGACGACGGCATGGGCATCGCGCGTGAACATATCCCGCGCCTGACCGAGCGTTTCTACCGCGTCGATAAAGGCCGCTCGCGCGCCATCGGTGGCACCGGCCTGGGGCTGGCGATTGTAAAACACGTCGTCAACCGCCATCGCGGCAGGCTGGTCATCGACAGCACCGAGGGAAAGGGAACAACCTTCACCGTCTGGCTACCCGCGCGCCGCCTATGACCCCTTCATGAGCGCCAGCACCTCGCCTACCTAAGTAACCCCCCAAGCAACTTGCGGAGTCCCCGATGACCATAGCGCTCGCCCCGACCCTCATCTTGCGAAACGGCGTAAAAATGCCGCAACTCGGTCTTGGCACCTGGCCGATGGATGACGCGCAGGCCGCCCTCGCGGTCGCCTCTGCGCTCGACATCGGCTACCGCCTGATCGACACGGCCGAGAATTACGGCAACGAGCGTGGCGTGGGGGAGGGGCTGCGCCAGTCGAGTGTCCCGCGCGCCGAGGTTTTCGTCACTACCAAATTCAACCGCCAATGGCATAGCGTGGCTGGCGCGCGCGAAGCCTGTGAAGCCAGCCTGAAACGCCTCGGGCTCGATTATATCGACCTGCTGCTGATCCACTGGCCGAACCCTGCGCAAGATCGCTATGTTGAAGCGTTCGAGGGTCTGGTGCGCCTGCTCGATGCCGGTCTGGTGCGTGCCATGGGCACCTCGAATTTCAAACCCGCCCATCTGCAACGACTGTTCGACGCTGACCTGGTGCCCCATGTCAACCAGATCCAGCTAGATCCCCACCACCACCGCGACGATCTGGTGGCGCTGCACGAGGCCAAAGGCATCATCACCGAAACCTGGGGACCGCTCGGCCGTGGGAGCGATATGCTGCAAGACCCCGCGATCCTCCAAGCCGCAGCGCACCACGGCCGGACAACAGCGCAGATCGTCCTGCGCTGGCACACGCAGCAGGGCTTCGTCGCGACACCAAAATCAGCCATCCCGGCCCGCCAGGCGCAAAATCTGAATATTTTTGATTTTACACTGACCGCCGATGAAATGGCCGCGCTCAGCGCCCTGGACCGCCCCAATCCTAAAATGCTTGACTCGGACGTTTTCGGCCACTGAGCCAATTGCGCGCCACAACGTCGCTAGAGCGTTATTTTGCCCAGACCGCCGGGACGGTCGAGAATATAGGCCGGCAGTGCGGTACCGCTGATATGGCCGCGCAAATTGGCGAGCATCTGGCGCCCGCGCTCAATAGGGACATGAAAGCGCGCGGTGCCGGGGGCGGGGTCGAGTTGGTGCAGGTAATAGGGCTTGATGCGCGTGCGCAACATGGCGCGGAAAAGCTCGCCCAGAGCTGCCTCGCTATCGTTGACGCCCGCCAGCAGGACGGTTTGGCCAAGGATCGGGATGCCCAGGCGCTGAATTTTCTGACAGGCAGACTGGGCCTCGGTCGTGAGTTCCGAGGCGTGGTTGATATGCGCGGCGATGAACAAAGGCTTGTCGATGTCCAAGGCGTCGAGCAGTGCCGGGGTGATCAGTGCCGGGTCCGCGACCGGGACGCGGGTATGGATGCGCAGAATTTCGAGATGGGGGATGGCCGACAGGGCACGCAGGATTTCGCCGAGGCGGCGCGGCGAGAGGATCAGCGGGTCACCCCCGGTCAGAATCACTTCGCGGATTTCGCGACGGGCTGCGAGATAGGCATAAGCGGCGCCGAGTTCAGGCTCGCTCAGAAGTCCGCCATCGGGACCGACCTGCTCGCGGCGGAAGCAGAAGCGGCAATAGACCGGGCAGGCGAGCAGCGGCTTGAGTAAGGCGCGGTCGGGGTAGCGGTGGACGATGCCGGGGACAGGCGACAAAGCGAGATCGGCGATCGGATCGTCGCTCTCATGCGCGGCGGTAATCAGCTCAGCGGGGTCGGGGACGAATTGGAGCCCAATCGGGTCACCGGGTTTGTCGATCAGCGCGCGCAAGGTGGGCGGAATCGCGATGGCGTAGCGCGCCGAGACATCGTCCAGCGCGGCGCGGGAGGCTTCTTCGGCAAGCCCGGAGCGGATAAGCTCATCAACAGTGCGCAGCGTGCGGGTTTTAAGCATGAGGCGGGATGTAGAGGGAGAGGGTGAATGTCTCAAGCCTGGGAGACGCTGGGCGACCGCTTGTCTGCGTTGCGGCGGCGCAATCTGCTGGCGTACGCGGTCAGGGCGTTTTTTAACGCCCGCAGCTATTGCGAGGTAGAGACGCCGTACGCCGTGGCCGCGCCTGGCGAGGAGGTACACCTACGCGCCGTGCCCGCCGGCACGCGGCGGTATTTAAACACCAGCCCCGAGTTTGCGATGAAAAAGCTGCTGGCGGGCGGGTCCGGGCCGATTTTTCAGATGGCGCGCGTATGGCGCGAAGAGCCGGTGAGCGCGACCCACGCGCCGGAGTTCACCATGCTGGAATGGTATTCGGACAAGGCGGATATGGGCGCGCTGATGGACGAGACTGAGGCGCTACTGCGCGCCGTCCTGCCGCCGGAGGTCACCTGTCAGGGGGTAACGACAAGCTTGGCCCGCTTTGAGCGGATCTCCGTGGCGGAGGCGTTTGCGCGCCATGTCGGCGTGGACGTGCTGGCGAGCGAGGGTGACGCCGCGATGCTGGCCGCCAATGCGAGGGTTACCTTGCGGCCCGGAGAGGATTGGGAGGATTTGTTCTTCCGCCTGCTGCTGGAGAGGATCGAGCCGCACCTCGGGCGGGAACACCCGACATTCTTGACCCATTATCCGGCGGCACAGGCAGCCCTGGCGCGGCGTGCGCCCGAGGATAAGCGTGTGGCCGAGCGCTTTGAGCTATATGTCTGCGGGGTAGAACTGGCGAATGCCTTTGTCGAGCTGACTGACGCCGCC
>DAOMCN010000039.1:0-9902 GCA_035427885.1 Acidocella sp.
GATTAGTGGGCTTTGCCGAAGGTCTCAACAGCAAGCGTAACGCGGGCGGTGAGCGGGGCAATCGCCTGCTCGGCGAGCTTCACGGTCGCGTCGGAGATCTTGTTGCTCTCGGCAACGGCCTTCTCGATGGCGGCCTTGGTGAAGCTGGTCTGCAGGTCCACGGCTTCCTTGACCGACTTCACGCCCATCAAGGACTTGGTGAAGGCAACGGACTCTTCAATCGAGACCTTGCTGGAAGCAGCAAGCTGCTTGGAGAGCTCCTGGAAACCGGCGGCATAAATCTGGCTCGCCTTGATCGAGGCTTCGAGATTGCCCTGGGTGAACGCGAGAATTTCCTCGCTCGTCTTCACGGCCTTCTCAACGCCTTCCTTCATCTTGATCTGCGAGGTCTCGAGACCTTTGGTGGCCTTCTCGATGCCTTCCTTGACGGCCTCAAGGGTCTTGTCAAAGCCCTTGGTGGCGGCGGCGGTGGCGTCGTTGGTGGCTTTGGCTTTCGTGCTGCTCATGGTATCCAAACTCCGGTTAGGACTATAATGACGCTGCACAACCCCAACTCGTCGAGCCTTGACGGCGTAATACCGCAGTGCAGCAAAAGTGTTATAGACAACAGAAATCTGGGGGTCAACCATTTTTTTGTGCGGCGCACAAAAATATTAATACGCCTGTCATGTGTGCCCGAAACAGCACCATCCGCGGATCGGTTCGTTTTGTGAATATCCCTCTTTAAACCTTTGGGTTTTATAGTCTTTGCATCGCGAATATTGCGCATTTTTGGCTGGACAGGTTGCGGCTTTGAGGATTACATAAAAAATAGAATATTTTAGAGGGGTGATGCGATGAAATTGCGGCGCAACGCGCGTGCGATCCGTTCAGTGGCAGCTTTCGGGCTCAGCCTTGCGGCATTGTGCGCGGGAGAACCTGCGAGCGCCCATGTCGTGCATCATGATCATCGCGCGATCCATTATTACCACCACGAGATCTTTCATTCCTCCGCCGACACAGGCTCTGGCCCGACCCTCCCAGGGGCAAGCAGCTTTTTGCTCGACGCCACCAGCGACCGGATGATGACGCAGGACGGCGCCGATGTACCGCGCTACCCGGCCAGCCTGACCAAGCTGATGACGCTCGACCTCGCCTTCCAGGCGTTGCGCGCCGGGCGGATAACGCTGGATACGAAGATCCCAGTCTCCTACCACGCGACCTCGGTCGAACCGGTCAAGCTCGGGCTTCGCCCCGGCGAGACGCTGACCGTGCGCCAGGCGATTCTGGCGATGACCACGATGTCCGCGAATGACGCCGCGACCGCTCTGGGCGAATACCTCGGCGCCGGCTCGGAGGCGCGCTGCGCCGAGTTGATGACCGCGCGCGCCCACCAGCTCGGCATGGCGCAGACGCAGTTCTATAACGCCTCGGGCCTGCCCAACCCAGGCCAGGTGACCACCGCGCGCGACCTTGCGATGTTGGCGCGCGACATCGTCGTCAACTTCCCCGAGGATCAGCAGTTTTTCGAGGTCCAGAAATTCGATTTCAACGGCCATGAGGTCTACAGCAACAACCACATGCTGAAGACTTATCCCGGCGCAACTGGGATGAAGACTGGCTATACCAACCTCGCCGAACATAACCTGATCACCAGCGCCATGCGCGGTGGCCATGTGCTGATCGGCGTCGAGCTGCACGAACCCTCCTGGGGCGCGACCTATCAGCAAATGACCGCGATGCTCGATAACGGCTTCGCTGGGCGCTATGCCGCAACCTCGACGGCCCTTGCCAGTGCCGCGCCCTCCAGCGCGCCTGGCCATACCGCGCCCCACCCCGCCCCGTTCCACGTCGCCAGCGACACCCGGTCTGCGACACCTCACGCCAACACCAAAGCTGAGCACAAGCCCTCGACGCGAGAGGCGCTGGCTCACAGCCCGCGCTGGACGGCGCAGCTCGGCGTGTTTGCGCGCATGAGCAAGGCGCGGACCGAGGCTGTCGCGGTCAAGCGGATGCGCGGGGTCGGTATCGCGAGGATCGCCCCTGTTAAGCAGCACGGCCGGACCTTATGGACCGCGCAGCTCGCCGGGCTGACCCTCAATGCTGCGCATGATACCTGCGATGCGCTGGCCGCGCGCGGGGATTCCTGCCACGTCATTGGCCCCAATGCCGACAATCTGGCGATGGATTACGATACCAAAAAATCCAAGGCCTGACGCCGCTTTTCGGCTGCTATAAGCGGCAGATTTGAGCCTTGCCGCCACAAGGCCTATGGGGAGCGCCATGCTCACCGCTGATTTCGCCTCCCTACTCGCCGCCGCCGCCGGATCCGAACCGGTCCAGGCTGCGACGATTATCCTCGGCACCTTTATCCTGGAGGACGCCGCCACCCTGCTCGCTGCGATGCAGGTGGCGAGCGGCGCGCTCTCCCTGGATCTGGCGCTGGGCGCGCTCTATGCAGGGATCGTGCTCGGAGATCTGGGGCTATACGGACTCGGCGTGCTCTCTGCCGCCCATCCCTGGGCGCAGCGCCTCGTCCCGCATCATCGACGCGACCTGGGGCGCGACTGGGTGAGCCAACGCATCTTCCGCATCGTGCTGGTCAGCCGCTTCGTCCCTGGGCTGCGCCTACCGACGTACACCACGCTCGGCTTCCTGCGCGCGCCGTTGCTCAAATTCGCCGCCTCCGCCATCGCCGCGACGCTGCTGTGGACCACGGGGCTGTTCTATGTAAGCCTCAAACTCGGCGTGCTGATGATGCGCTATCTCGGAATCTGGCGCTGGGCAGGTTTAATAATTTTTCTTATAGTCTTGGTCATAGTGGGCCGATTTGCCACACAGCTATATAACAAAAGGACACAGTGATGAGCGGAGTTACGCTCTCTGTCCCCCCTGCGGGGCGGAACGGTGGCGTTTTGGGCAAAAGCCCTGTTTCTTTCTTCGAGTTCTGGCCGGACTGGTTGTTCTACGCGCCGGTGGTGGTTTTTTGGCTACTCAAATCCATCCGTTATGGTAGCATCACTTTGCCCGCTCTAGCGAACCCTCGCATTAATGCCGGGGGGATCTGCGGCGAGTCGAAGAACGACATTCTCGACCTCGCTGGACCTGCGGCGCGCCGCTGGATCGCAGAGTTCGCCCCTCTCACCACCTCGGGTCATATCGAGGGCAACGATCTGGCGATGGCGACGGCGGCGATGGCGCGTGCCGGACTTGAATTTCCCGTCGTCGCCAAGCCCGATATGAGCTGCAACGGCGTGGGCGTGAGGGTGACGCGTGACACGGCGGAGCTGGCCGCGTATCTTGCAGAATTCCCCCGCGCCAAGCCGCTGCAGCTCCAGGCGCTGGTGACCTACGAGGGCGAGGCTGGGATTTTCTATATCCGCCACCCCGGCGAGACTCGCGGGCGGATCACCTCCGTCACCCTGAAATTCGCCCCCACAGTGACCGGCGACGGCATTGCCACCGTCGCTGCACTGATCGCCGCCGACGCGCGGCTCAACGCCATCTCGCATCTACTGCTGCCCAAGCTGGGGGCGAAGGCCGCCTGCGTGCCCGCGCCGGGCGAGAGCGTGCGGCTGGTCTTTGTTGGCAACCATTGTCGCGGCTCCACCTTCCGCGACGGGCTGGACATCGTTACCCCGGCGCTGAGCGCACGCATCGAGGAAATCATGCAGGATATGCCCGAGCTGTATTTCTCGCGCATCGACCTGCGCTACGACACGCTGGAGGCGCTCAGGGCGGGCGAAGGTTTCAAGATCATCGAATTCAACGGTGCTGGCTCGGAGGCGACCCATATCTGGGACCCGCAGATGACGATTCGCGCGGCCTACGCGACCCAGTTTTTCCACTACGGCGAATCGTTCAAGATCGGCGCGGAACTGCGCCGCCGCGGGCTGCGCCCGTTCGGTTGGCTCAAGCTTCTGGCGCTCTGGCGCTACCAGAAGAAGCTGATGGCCGCCTATCCAGCGAATGATTAACCACGAAAAAATGTTGTGTGAGGGCGTCTCTTAAGCGCTGATTCAGACAATTGCGCGCCGCGCCGCGCAATCAAAGGCTTTCCGGCCTTGCTGGCCGGGCTACCCTATGTTACTGCGCGCCCGGTCACGGACTTCATTGGGTCACGGCCCACAGGTAAAAATAAACAGGCGAGCAAATAATTGGTCGATATGACGGTCACGGGTGAGACAGGGTTATCCGCACGCTATGCCGCTGCGCTTTATGCGCTGGCGTTTGAGAAGAATATTCTGGACGAGGTCGTCGGCCAGATGGTCGCGCTCGGCCGGTTGCTGAGCGAGAACGGCGATCTCGCCCGCCTCGTCACCAATCCGCTGACGGATGGCGCGCGCATCGCCCCGGTCCTGACCGAGGCGCTCTCCGCCCAGGGCTTCCTGCCCATGATCCGTAATTTCGTGAACGTGGTGATCACCAATCGTCGCCTGCACGATCTGCCCGGCCTGATCTCCGGGTTTGCCGCCTATACCGCCGCCAAGCGCGGCGAGATTGTTGCCTATGTCACCAGCGCCCACGCGCTGAGCGATCTGCAGCGCAACCAGCTTCGCGCCCGCCTGACCGAAGCCGGTTATGGCAATGTGCAACTGATCGAAGCCACCGATGCCAGCCTGCTTGGCGGCATGGTACTCAAAATCGGCGCTAAACTTTTTGATACCAGCCTGAAATCACGCCTTAACCGGCTCAACTATTCTCTAAAGGGAGCTGCCTGACATGGAGATCCGCCCAGCCGAAATCTCCGAGATTCTGAAAAGCCAGATCGCGAACTTCGACACTGAAGCCAATGTGGCCGAGACCGGCCAGGTCTTGAGTGTCGGCGACGGCATTGCCCGGATTTTCGGCCTTACCAACGTCATGGCGGGCGAGCTCGTCGAATTCCCCTCCGCCGGAATCAAGGGCATGGCCCTCAACCTGGAGCAGGATAATGTCGGCGCCGTGATTTTTGGCGATGACCGCCAGATCCGCGAAGGCGATACCGTTACCCGTACCGGCCAGATTGTTGACGTTCCTGTCGGCAAGGGGCTACTGGGCCGCGTCGTTGATGCCCTGGGCAACCCGATCGACGGCAAAGGCCCGATTGTGTCCACCGAGCGCCGCCTGGTCGAGACCAAGGCGCCGGGCATCATTCCGCGTAAATCCGTGCATGAGCCGATGCAGACCGGTATTAAGTCGATCGACGTACTGATCCCCATCGGACGTGGCCAGCGCGAGCTGATCATCGGCGATCGCCAGACCGGCAAGACCGCTGTCATTATTGACACCATCATCAACCAGAAGACCGTCAACGCGGGCTCCGACGAGAACAAGAAGCTTTATTGCATCTATGTCGCCGTCGGCCAGAAGCGATCGACCGTCGCCCAGCTCGTGCGCACGCTCGAGGAACAGGGCGTGATGGAATACTCCATCGTCGTCGCCGCAACCGCGTCCGATCCGGCGCCGATGCAGTACCTGGCCCCGTACACCGGCTGCGCCATGGGCGAATACTTCCGCGACAACGCGATGCACGCTCTCATCGCGTATGACGATCTTTCCAAGCAGGCCGTGGCCTACCGCCAGATGTCTCTGCTGCTGCGCCGTCCGCCGGGCCGTGAGGCTTACCCGGGCGACGTGTTCTATCTGCATTCGCGTTTGCTGGAACGCGCTGCCAAGATGTCCGACGACATGGGCGCCGGTTCGCTGACCGCCCTGCCCGTCATCGAGACCCAGGCCGGCGACGTGTCCGCTTATATTCCGACCAACGTGATCTCGATCACCGACGGGCAGATCTTCCTTGAGACTGAACTGTTCTTCAAGGGTATCCGCCCTGCCGTGAACGTCGGTCTCTCGGTCTCGCGCGTCGGCTCCGCCGCGCAGATCAAGGCGATGAAGCAGGTGGCGGGCAAGATCAAGCTCGACCTCGCGCAGTACCGCGAAATGGCGGCCTTCGCGCAGTTCAGCTCGGACCTCGACCCCTCAACGCAGAAGCTGCTCGCCCGTGGCGCGCGCCTCACCGAGTTGCTCAAGCAGCCGCAGTACCACCCGCTCGCCGTTGAAGAGCAGGTCATTTCGGTGTTCGCTGGCACGCGCGGCTACCTCGACACGCTCGAAGTGTCTCAGGTCGGCAAGTTCGAGACGCATCTGATCTCTGAGCTGAAGGCACGCGAACCCGGCATCATCGAGGCCATCCGCAATGATCAGCAGATCAAGCCGGAGACCGAGAAGAGCCTGATCGCCTTCATCGAGAACCTGCTCCGTACGTTCGGGTAAAAACCAATGCCCAGCTTAAAAACCCTCCGCAACCGGATCAACAGCGTGAAGTCCACGCAGAAGATCACGAGCGCGATGAAAATGGTGGCCGCCGCCAAACTCCGTCGTGCGCAAGCGCAGGCGGAGGCTTCGCGCCCCTATGCCAAGCGCATGGGCGAGATGATGTCGGCACTCGCCGCTGGCGCCATGGAAAATCCCAGCGCTCCGGCGCTGCTGATTGGCAACGGCAAGACCAAAACCCATCTGCTGCTGGCCATTACCGCGGATCGTGGTCTCGCGGGCGCGTTCAACGGCAATATCGGCAAGCATGTGCGAACCCAGGCGAAAGCGCTGGAAGCCCAAGGCAAGGTCGTGAAGATTTTTGCTCTCGGCCGCAAAGGCAACGACTATTTCCGCCGCGAGATGGCTGACAAGATCGTCGGCACGAAGAACTTCGTTGGCAAAAAAACATTGACCTTCGCAGATGCCGAAGCCGTGGCGCACGACATCATCGAAATGTTCCGTGCTGAGAAATTCGACGTCTGCACCCTGGTGTTCAACCGTTTCCATTCGGTGATGACCCAGACCGTGACCGAGACGCCGCTGATCCCCGCCGCAACGCCGAGCGCCAACGACAACGCGGGCACCCCGAATTACGAGGTCGAACCCGACGATGGCACGCTGCTCGACCGTCTGCTGCCTCGCAACCTCGCGGTCCAGATCTACGCGGCGCTGCTGGAAAACAACGCAGGCTTCTTCGCCAGCCAGATGACGGCGATGGACGCCGCCACGCGCAATGCGGGCGAAATGATCAAAAAGTTGTCGTTGAACTACAACCGTGCCCGGCAGGCGAACATCACTAAAGAACTCATCGAGATCATCTCCGGCGCTGAAGCCGTTTAAGGTAGAGAGAATATGGCAAGCAATAACACGGGTCGCGTTACGCAAATTCTCGGCGCTGTCGTCGACGTACAGTTCGAGGGCGACCTTCCCTTCATTCAGAACGCGCTAACCACAATGGTCGGTGAGCGTAAGCTGGTGCTCGAAGTCGCCCAGGAAATCGGCGAGCGCACGGTGCGCTGTATCGCCATGGACACGACCGACGGCATGGTCCGCGGCGCGGAAGTCTCGGACACGGGCGCTGCGATCTCGGTGCCGGTTGGCCCCGGCACGCTAGGGCGCATCCTCAACGTTATCGGCGAACCGATCGACGAGCGCGGCCCGGTGGTGGCAACTTCCCATATGCCGATCCACCGCGACGCGCCGAGCTTCGAGGAACAATCCGTGGGCAAGACCGTGCTCATCCAGGAGCTGATCAACAACATCGCCAAGGGCCACGGCGGCGTGTCCGTGTTTGCGGGCGTCGGCGAGCGGACCCGCGAGGGTAACGATCTGTACCACGAAATGGTCGATGCAGGCGTCATCAAGCTGAACGAGAACGACACGGACGGCTCCAAAGTGGCGCTGGTCTATGGCCAGATGAACGAGCCGCCAGGTGCGCGCGCCCGCGTCGCCCTCTCAGGCGTCACGATGGCCGAATACTTCCGCGACGTTGAAGGCCAGGACGTGTTGTTCTTTGTGGACAACATCTTCCGCTTCACCCAGGCGGGCGCTGAAATGTCTGCGCTGCTAGGCCGTATCCCCTCCGCCGTGGGTTATCAACCGACGCTGGCGACCGATATGGGCGCGCTGCAGGAACGCATCACCTCCACCAAGAAGGGCTCCATCACCTCGGTGCAGGCGATTTACGTGCCCGCCGACGACTTGACCGACCCGGCGCCCGCCACCTCCTTCGCCCATTTGGATGCCACCACTGTGCTCAACCGAGCGATCTCGGAAAAGGGCATCTACCCGGCCGTGGACCCGCTGGACTCGACCTCGCGCTCGCTCGACCCGCGCATCGTCGGCGAGGAACACTACCAGGTGGCGCGTGACGTTCAGCGCATCCTGCAGACCTACAAATCCCTCCAGGACATCATCGCCATTCTCGGCATGGATGAACTCTCTGAGGACGACAAGCTGATCGTGGCGCGCGCCCGTAAGATCGAGCGCTTCCTATCACAGCCTTTCCATGTCGCTGAAGTGTTCACCGGCTCACCCGGAGTGTTCGTCAACGTCGCCGACACCGTGCGCAGCTTCAAGGGCATCGTCGCCGGTGACTATGATCACCTCCCCGAGGCCGCCTTCTACATGGTCGGCACCATCGAGGACGCGATCAAGAAGGCTGAAGCCATGGAAGCGAAGGCCTAAACCATGCCCCTCGCGCTGGAAATCATCGGCCCGGAAAAGCTCCTGCTGTCGCGCGACGTGGACATGGTCGTGATTCCAGGCACGGAAGGCGATATCGGCGTTCTGCCCGGCCACGCTAAGCTCATTACGGGCTTGCGTGGCGGGTTGGTCGATATTTACGAAAACGGCAAAATCACAGACCGCCTCTTTGTCACCGGCGGCTTCGCTGAAGTCACCGAAACTTACTGCGCCGTGCTGGCCGATACCATCACCCGCCAGTCCGACCTCGACGCAACTAAGGCCGCAGAAAGCCTCTCCATCGCCAAAATCACCTACGACGCCACCGACCTCAACGATGGTGACGCCTACCGCGAAGCTTCGGACCGACTCATCTCGGCCCAGGCAATGGTGGACAGCCTCACTGGGCATCGCGGCGAGGCGGCGTAAAGCAAGTAAGGCCAAGGGGCTCCGTCCCTTGGAGCCCCGCCAAAGGCCTTTGCTTTTGGAATCTAGAACTAAGATTATAAAAATAGCCCTCACCTGCACGGGAGTTACAACTCCTGGAGGTGCGGGCTTTTTTATAGCCTTAATTTTGCGGGTTCTAAGGGCATCGCCCTTGAGCTAGGACCAGGGGTGGCGCCCCTGGCCTTCCCTTCTTCACCCCGTCAACATCTTGAAACCGACCAGGGTGAGAATGATGCCGAGTGCGGTTTTCAGCACAGTGTCAGGGGCGAAGCGGGCGCTGATACTGCCCAGAATGATGCCGGGGACAGAGCCCAGCAGCAGGGAGGCGAGGAGGGCAAAGTTCACGGTGCCTAGGTACCAATGGCCGATTCCGGCGAGCAGCGTGAGGGGCACGGCATGGGCGATATCGGAGCCGACAATTCGCACCAGGGGTAGCCGCGGGTAGAGGATGACGAGGGCGATGGTACCCAACGCCCCCGCGCCGACCGAGGAAAGCGAGACCAGGATGCCAAGGGCGAAGCCGACGAGGACAGTCAGGCGGTAGGAGGATTGCACGCCAAAATCTGGATATTTCCGAGCGACGGCCTGAATGATCTGCTCCTTGAACAACAAGGTACCAGCGCTGATCAGTAATGCGCTGCCCAGGGTGATGCTAATGGCGTTGGTGACGTCTTTGCTGGATGCGCCGAGCCCGGCAATGGCCACAAGGCTAAGCAGCGTGGCCGGGACGGAGCCTATCGCCAGTCGCCCGACAATTCGCCAATCGACGGTTTTTCCAGCGCTGTGGATTGTGGTGCCGACGGACTTCGTCGCGGCGGCAAAGAGCAGGTCGGTGCCGACGGCCATCGCGGGGTGGACACCGAACATCAGAACCAGCAGGGGCGTCATCAGCGAGCCGCCGCCCACGCCGGTAAGCCCGACCAGAAACCCAACCAGAAGCCCTGAGAATGTATAGGCCGGGGTAATGGCCAAGTGTAACATCATATTCCCTATCA
>DAOMCN010000040.1:0-9853 GCA_035427885.1 Acidocella sp.
CACCTGCTCGCTGCTGCGCGAGGAGAACGAGGATCAGGTGGCGGCATTTCTGGCGCGCTATCCGATGTTTAAGCGCGTCGAGGTCGGCGCACCGGCGCCCGAGGCGCTGCATGGGCCGCAGATGCGGCTCTCGCCCAAGGCGCATGGCACGGACGGTTTTTTTGCCGCCGTGATGGAACGCGATGCAGAACCCGAAAGGGTTGGAGAGGAGAGCCGTTTAGGCTAGCAGCTTGTTATGAACGACGAAAAAATTCTGATCCTCGATTTTGGCAGCCAGGTCACGCAGCTCATCGCCCGCAGGGTGCGCGAGAGTGGCGTGTATTGCGAAATTCTGCCCTTCAACGCCGATCCGGAGCGCATCAAGGCGTTTGGCGCGAGTGGCTATATCCTCTCCGGCGGCCCGGCCAGCGTCGCCGATGAAGGTTCGCCCCGCGCGCCGGAATTCGTGTTCACCGCGGGCGTGCCGGTTCTGGGCATCTGCTACGGCCAGATGGTGATGTGCGCGCAGCTCGGCGGGCAGGTCAGCGGCGCGGATATCCGCGAGTTTGGCCGCGCCCATGTGGAGGTGGTGGAGGATTGCGCGCTGTTTGAGGGTGCCTGGGTCAAGGGCGCGCGCGAGCAGGTCTGGATGAGCCATGGCGACCGGATTTCCGCCCCGCCGCCGGGGTTTCGTACCGTCGCCGTTTCCGAAGGCGCGCCCTTTGCGCTGATTGCTGACGATGCGCGGCGCTTCTACGGGCTGATGTTCCACCCCGAGGTCGTGCATACGCCCCACGGCGCGCAATTGTTGCGTAATTTTACGCATAAGGTCTGCGGGCTTTCGGGCGGCTGGACAATGGCTGGCTTCCGTCAGGCAGAGATCGCCAAAATCCGCGCCCAGGTCGGCACCGGCAAGGTGATCTGTGGGTTGTCCGGGGGCGTTGATTCCTCGGTCGCGGCGGCGCTGATCCATGAGGCAATTGGCGATCAGCTCACCTGTATTTTCGTCGATCACGGACTGCTGCGCGGCGGCGAGGCGGAAGAGGTGGTCCGCGTTTTCCGTGACCAGTTCAACATCAAACTCATCCACCGCGACGCTTCGGATCTTTTCCTCGGCCAGCTTGCGGGCGTCACGGACCCTGAGCAAAAGCGCAAGATTATAGGACGTTTGTTCATTGAAGTGTTCGACGAGGAAGCCAAAAAACTCGGCGGCGCGGATTTCCTCGCCCAGGGAACGCTCTACCCTGATGTAATCGAATCGGTCTCCGCTATTGGCGGCCCGAGCGTCACCATCAAATCGCACCATAATGTCGGCGGTCTGCCGGCATATATGAAGCTCAAGCTGGTTGAACCCCTGCGCGAGCTGTTCAAGGACGAGGTGCGCAACCTGGGCCGCGAGCTTGGTCTGCCCGAGAACATCGTCGGCCGCCATCCGTTCCCCGGCCCCGGCCTCGCTATTCGTATTCTCGGCGCGGTAACGCGCGAGGCGGTCGCTGTGTTGCAGAAGGCGGACGCGATCTATCTCGAGGAAATCCGCGCCGCCGGGCTGTACAACGCCATCTGGCAGGCTTTCGCGGTGCTGCTGCCGGTCAAATCCGTCGGTGTGATGGGCGACGGGCGGACCTACGATCAGGTCTGCGCGCTGCGCGCTGTGACCAGCACGGATGGGATGACCGCGGATGTGTACCCGTATGACATGACGTTTCTCTCGCGCGTCTCAAACCGGATCGTCAACGAGGTGCGTGGCATCAACCGGGTGACCTACGATATCACCAGTAAGCCCCCCGGCACGATAGAGTGGGAGTAGCCCATGGCGATGCAGGTTGCGATTGTTCCGGTAACGCCGTTTCAGCAGAATTGCACGCTGATCTGGGATGAGGACAGCAAGGCCGGGGCGGTGGTCGATCCAGGCGGGGATGTTGCGCAGATCCTCTCCGCGATTGCACAGACCGGCATGAAGGTGGAGGGGATTTTTCTGACCCACGGCCATCTCGACCATGCGGGCGGTGCGGCCGAGCTTGCCGCCAAGCTTGGCGTGCCAGTCACCGGGCCTGGGATCGAAGATAAATTCCTGCTCGATACGCTGGCGGATAGCTGCCGGAAATACGGATTTGCCGGTGAGAACTGCACGCCTGACGCGTGGCTCGAAGAGGGCGATGTGGTGACGATGGGCGGGGGAAGTTTCGATGTGCTGCACTGTCCAGGACACACGCCGGGGCATGTGGTTTTCGTTAACCGCGCCGAGAATTTTGGCGTTTTTGGCGATGTACTGTTCCGCAATTCAGTCGGGCGGACGGATTTTCCCTATTGCGACACCGATGCGCTGATGAATGCGATCAAGACGAAGTTGCTGGTTTTGCCTGATAGTTTTGCCTTCGTCTGCGGACATGGCCAAGCCTCGACCATTGGCGAAGAAAAGCGCAGCAACCCGTTTATTCGCTAATAAGCGAGGTGGACCGCCCAGGTGCCGCAAGCGGTGCCGTAAAATGGGCCTTGCGGCTTGAGGGTAGGGTGGCGCTGGTGGTTTGCGCCGCGTTTTATGTGATTTTTCATTTCAATTAGGCTTTGTTTGCCTGGCTGTTTTTGTTGCCGTTTGACTTGATCTGGTGCGCGCATATCGGTTTTGACCGGATAGCCGGGCTATGGGCTGAAATATCCCGAGGGGGTTGGCTATACGCATCTGGAGTTGATTGGTCGGCACTAGCTCGGGTCGAGATCCAGCCAGGACAGATGCCCGCCTTTGCCAGCGCCGGTATCGAGGAAGGTGGCCTTCCCGCCCTTAGCGTTGGTGCGGATATAGGGGCGGCCGTCGGTACTGCGCTGGTCGTGGCCGCAATAGAGTTCCAGATTTGGCGGAATATCCTCAACCCAGCGCAAGAGGCGCTCGGGCCTGCCTGATCCGGTGACGCGCCCGGTGGTCTGGCCATAAAGGGCGCGGGCGAGTAGCGGGTCTGGCCTGCCGGTGGGGAAGGGCGGCGGCGGCAAATCCAACATCGTCGGGTAAAAGCCGCCATGCACGAAAAACCGTTTGCCGCAGCGTATCCACGCCGGTGCCTTGAGGATGGCGGCCAAGGTTGTCTCCTTTAGCGCGGGGCTCATCTCGGCCAGCGTGCGCGATACGGAAGGGCCACTCACCCGCGCCCCCTGCAACCCTCGCGCGAGTTTGAACTCGTGATTGCCGAGGAGAAACAGGCCGCGCCCTTCCTCGATCAAGCGGAACATGATGGCCAAGGCGCCCGGCGTATCGGGTCCATCATCGACGAGATCGCCGAGTTGCACAATGAAACGGTCGGTCGCGGCGGCGCTGGCGAAGGCTTTGCTGTCGCCGTGGACGTCTCCAACGATGCGTAATGGCCGGTCCGGGGGAATCATAGTTTGGCCTGACGCGGCTGAGGGTCGGGAGGATTGAGGCTTAGGTTAACAACTCTACGTTAAGTGAGCATGAATAAGATTCATTGCAATAGAGTTACCGGCCGTTCATGTAAAAAAATCCCCAAAGGGGAACTTCTTACTTATTTTTGATGCGTTCGTAGGCCGCAAGGGCGCGCTCGCGTCCTTCACTCAGGGCGATGATTGGGCGAGGGTAGGTATACCCCAACCGGATTCGCGAATGGGTCAAAATATCTGTGCCCGCTTCCCAGGGGGCGTGGAGATAAGCGTCCGGCATGGCCGCGAGTTCGGGGACGTAGCGGCGGATATAGGCGCCGGATGGGTCAAATTTCCGGCCCTGGAGCACCGGGTTGAAAATACGGAAATAGGGCGCGGCATCGGCGCCGCAGCCCGCGACCCATTGCCACGAGGCGGCGTTGGCAGCCTCGTCGGCGTCGCAGAGCGTATCCCAGAACCATGCCTCGCCTGCCTGCCAGGGGATCAGCAGGTGTTTTACCAGGAAGGAGGCGCAGATCATGCGTACGCGGTTATGCATCCAGCCGGTGCGCCAGAGTTGCCGCATTCCGGCATCCACGATGGGCACGCCGGTCTGCCCGCGCTGCCAGGCGCGCAGGCCGGATGCGTCCTCGGCCCAGGGGAAGGCTGCGAATTCCTGGCGGATCGGGGTGCGGCGAATATCGCGGTGCTGCCAAAGCAGGTTCAGCGAGAACTCGCGCCAGAGGAGTTCCTTCAGGAAAACCTGTACGCCCTGGCCCGTCCCGGCCTGCGCCCCGCGGTGCCAGACATAGCGCGGCGAGATTTCACCAAAATGCACATGGGCGGAGAGCATGGAGGTGCCGTTTGTGCCGGGGAGGTCGCGCGCTGTCGCGTAACCCTGCACTGGCCCGGCGAGGAATGCGTCCAGCCGTTGCTTCGCCCCGGCTTCGCCCGGTGTCCAACTCGCGCGCAGGCCCTCTGCCCAGTCTGGTTTTTGCGGCAGGAGATGCCAGTCTTCCAGCGCGTCGCTCGCAACCCCCGCAACGCCGGGTATTCGCGCCGGGGCGGGACAAAAATCCTCCGAGACCCCGGCTTCGAAACAGGCGCGGGAAAAGGGCGTGTACACGCCATACGCGCCGCCGGTTTTGGTCTTGATGCGCTCGGGCGCGAACAGACTGGCGGAGAGGTGGCGGGTAAAGCCAATGCCCTGTGCGCGCAACGCGGTGTCCACGGCGCGGTCGGCGTCGCGCAGGGCGGGGGTGTAGCTGCGCGCGGCGTGGACGTTGGCCGCGCCGATCCGTGCCGCGAGTTCCGGGATGATCTGTGCTGGATCGCCCCGGCGCAGGACCAGCGGCGCGCCTCGTACCGCAAAATCCGCGCCCAGCGCCGCCAGCGAATGATGCAGCCACCAGCGGCTCGCCCCACCCTGGGTGTCGTCGAGGATATAAACAGGCACCACCGCGCCTTCGGCGAGGGCGGCGGCTAAGGCGGGGTTATCTTCAAGTCTGAGGTCGTTGCGCAACCACAGGAGCGAGACGTTCATGCTACCTCGGCCATGCGCCCGAGCTGTTCCAGGGCGAAGGAGTAGAGCTGATCCTGACCCAACAGGAAGACGCGCAAGCCACGCGGGAAAAGACGCGCAATCGCGGGTTCGCGAACATCCTGCCCGCCCTCGGCTCCGGCGAAAGCGGGGAGCATCAGCCGGTTGGCATCGGCGACGAAGCAGGGACGGCTGACGCGCTTGGCGCGGGCCTCGATGCTGGCGCGGGGATGATGGAAACCCGAGATTTCCAACTCGCGTGGCCCCAGGGCCGGGGCGGCTCGGTGGCGGAAGGTGAACGCGCCCTCACGGTAGAGGTCGGTGCATACGCCAGGTAAAGCACAAGACCCGCTCTCCGCGCCGTTGTCGACCCAGATAAAATTCGCCTCGCGCGCCATCGCCTCGATTTTGACCTTTTCGTTCTTGGCGAGACGGCTGGTACCGCCGAAGCTGGGCAGGTTATGGCCCAGGATGATGACTTTTGCCGGATGGTAGAGCCGCAGAAGGCGATTCAAACGCTCCAGCGTCGCCTTCGTGTCCACCGCGGCGGCAACCGGGTTGCGCAGATGGGTTGCGGGCGAAATGGTCTCGAAATGCAGGTCAGCGACGATGAGCACTCGCCTGGCCGGCCAGTATGCTGCGCCGGCGGGGTCGAGCATCAAGCGTTCGCTGCGGAAGTGAATCGGTGCGGCTGTCATGGAGCTGCACCAAGCATATTCTGCGCCGCAGGGCTATGAAATAAATCAAGGATCGCAACGCTTTCATCGAAAAATATTAGATGATCTGGTCGTGGCTTTCGCAGTCGATGGCCGCGAGACAAAGCGCGGCGTGCGACATCAGGTCATCGCGCCTGGAGATCGCCACGCGGGTCATACCCTTTGTCCATTTGTTCATGAGCTTTGCGAGAGTAGGGATGAAATGCCCTAGGACAGGGAAGATCGCTACACCGGAAACGCAGAGATATTCTGTTAAATTTCGTTAAAAAACGTATCGCAAAAGGAATTTTACGTGCGTCTGCCTGCACTAGTGGAATGTCGGGCTGATTAAACTCTCTAGACCATGCGATTCTTAATTAGCCGCGCCCATGTAGTTTGGGTATTTTGCGCATCCATTCTGGAGGAAGTGACGATGGAGAGTTTTACTCAAGACAAGTCCCTTGCCGGAAGCAAGGATTCTGCGGCGTTTAATCCAACGGTGATGATGACGAGCTGGCAGCAAGCGGGACTACGCGCGCTGCGTGCACAGGAGCGCGTGTTGCACGGCATGTTGAACGCGGCCCGGCTGGAGATTCAGTTTGGCCAGGACCTGATGATCAACCGAATGACGCAGTTGCAGATGGGGGCAGGGAAGGCGCAACCCTCCGCGCCCCTGGGCACACAGGAAGTCGAACGCCTGCTGACAATGGTGCGCGAGGTCAGCGAAGAACTCAGCAACAGCTTCAGCGAGGCAACCCGGCTACTGGCCGAGGGAACCCCGGCTGCGCAGTTGAAGGAGACGCATACGAAAGAAAACAGTCACAAAGCCGGGGACGGCGCCGATGACGGTGGCCATGCCGCCGTGCGATCCATTCGCAAACATGAGGCGTCGGCAGCGTGATTTTCTAAAACGGCAGCGCAGGCTTACTGCGCTGCCGTTTTGGCTTTTGCCTTGGCCGGGGCCTTGGCTTTTGGTTTGGCTTTGGCCGCGGGTTTCGCCTTGGCCTTGGGTGTCGTGGCGGGTTTTTCCGCGGGTTTCGCCTTGGCCTTCGCGGCAGGTTTCTTCGCCGCGCCCTTCTTGCCCTTGGGCACGATCACCTTGCCTTTTTCCGCCAGCAGCGCCACGGCCTCATCCAGCGTTACCGCCGTCAGTTCGACGCCGCGTGGCAGGTTGGCGACGGTATTGCCCCATTGCGCATAGGGGCCAAAGCGGCCCTTGCGCGCCACTACGGGGGCACCGTCCTTGGGATGGTCGCCGAGATGGCGGATCGAATCCTGCTTCTTGGCGATCAAATCCATCGCCCGGTTGAGGCCCAGGTGGAGCACATCGTCGTCACGGTCGAGGGAGGCGAAGATCGCGCCCATTTTTACATAGGGGCCAAAACGGCCGACCCCTGCTTCGATTTTCTGCCCCGTCTCTGGGTGCAGCCCGACCAGACGCGGGAGCGAGAGCAGTCCAAGCGCGTCTTCCAGCGTCAGCGCCTCCGGATCCATCCCCTTGGTCAGCGAGGAGCGCTTTGGCTTGGCCTTTTTATCGGTAGGGTCGGGTTCGCCTTGCTGCACGTAAAGTCCGTACGGCCCGCGTTTGAGGGTGATATCCTCGCCCGTCTCGGGATTTTGCCCGAGCAAGCGCATGCCGTCCTTCAGGCTGTCATCCGGGTTCTCGCCACCGTCGATGGCGAGTTTGCGGGTGTACTGGCAGGTCGGGTAGTTCGAGCAGCCGATGAAACTGCCATAGCGTCCGAGCTTCAACCCGATGCGCCCGGTGCCGCAGGCCGGGCAGGAGCGCGGGTCCGAGCCGTCCTCGCGCGCGGGAAAAAAATGCGGGCCGAGATCGTCGTCCAGCGCGTCGATGACGTCGGAGATTTTCAGGTCCTTGGTTTGCGCCACGGCCGCTGAGAAATCGGTCCAGAAAGCGCGCAGCACATCGCGCCAGCGCGCCGTGCCCTCGGCGATCTGATCGAGCTGCTCCTCAAGAGCTGCGGTGAAGCCGGTATCAACATAGCGCGAGAAGAAGCTGGTCAGGAACGCCGTTACCAGACGGCCGCGGTCCTCAGGGATAAACCGCTTGGCCTCTAAGCGCACATAGTTGCGGTCGCGCAGGACGGTCAGGATGGAGGCGTAGGTGGAGGGGCGGCCAATGCCCAGCTCCTCCATCTTCTTGACCAGGGACGCCTCGGAATAGCGCGGCGGCGGCTGGGTAAAATGCTGGCTCGCATCGACCTTGGCGGTTTTCAGCGGATCGCCTTTGGCGATTGGCGGCAGGAGGCGCGCGTCCTCGTCCTCGGCCGCGGCGTCGTCCAGGTCTTCGCGGTAGAGTTTGAGAAAGCCGTCGAAGGCGAGGACGGAGCCGGTAGCGCGCAGGGTCTGGCCCTTGCCGTCGGTCATGTCCACGCTGGTCTGGTCCAGCTCGGCGGCCTGCATCTGACAGGCGGTGGCGCGCTTGTAGATCAGCTCATAGAGCCGGGCCTGTTCGGTGCTGAGCATCCGGCCCACGCGCTCGGGCTTGAGGGTGATATCCGTGGGGCGGATCGCCTCGTGGGCTTCCTGCGCATTCTTGCTCTTGGAGAGGTATTCGCGCGGCGCGGTGGGCAGGTAATCGGGGCCGAAATCGGCGCGGATCTGGGCGCGAATGGCGGTCACGGCTTCTTTGGCCAACTGCACGCCGTCGGTTCGCATATAGGTGATCAGGCCGACGGTCTCGCCGCCGATGTCAATGCCCTCATAGAGCTGCTGGGCGAGGCGCATCGTCTGCTGCGACGAGAACCCCAGCTTGCGGCTTGCTTCTTGCTGCAAGGTGGAGGTGATGAACGGCGGCGGCGGGTTGCGCTTGCTACGTTTTTTCTCAACCTGGGAGACGCTGAACGCCCCGGCCTGGACAGCGGCCTTGGCGGCAAGCGCCTTGGTTTCGTCGTTGAGATCGAACTGGTCGAGCTTCTTGCCCTGGAAATGCGTCAGCCGGGCAGGGAAGGGCGCGCCAGAGGGCGTAACCATGCCCGCCTCGATGGTCCAGTATTCACGCGGCTTGAACACTTCGATCTCGGCTTCGCGCTCGCAGATCAGCCTCAGCGAGACCGATTGCACCCGCCCGGCGGAGCGCGAGCCCGGCAGCTTGCGCCACAACACCGGCGAGAGGGTGAAGCCGACGAGGTAATCCAGTGCGCGGCGGGCGAGATAAGCCTCGATCAGCGGCTGGTCCAACTCGCGCGGGGCGGCCATCGCGGTGGTGACGGCGGATTTGGTGATCTCGTTAAAGGTCACGCGCAGGACATTGATGCCCTTCAACGCGTTGCGATCCTCCAACATGGCGCGGACATGCCAGGAAATCGCCTCGCCCTCGCGATCCGGGTCAGTCGCCAGGTAGAGCGTCTTGGCGCCCTTCAGCGCGCGGGCGATCTCGCCCATGTGCTTCTGGCCGCGCTCATCGGCCTCCCAGGACATGGCGAAATCCTCGTCCGGCCGGACCGAGCCGTCTTTCGGCGGCAAGTCGCGGACATGACCGAAGGAGGCCAGCACCTTATAGGAATCGCCAAGGTACTTGTTGATCGTTTTGGCTTTGGAAGGGGATTCGACGACGACGATATCAGTCAACAACCGTTCCAATCATGGGTCTGCATGGCGAACCACCCGGTTACCGGCAAGCGTTTCCATCTGCCCACCAAGTTCAAGCTCAAGGATAACCGCCAGCACGGCGGCACTCGACAACTGGCAGCGCCGGGCGATCTCGTCAACAGCCACCGGCTCAGGGCCGATCATCGGCGGGATTTTAAGCCGGGCGCGGGCGATTTCCGCCGCGCTCTCCTGCGGCGCGGTCCAGGCGGGCGCGGCCTCGGCGAAGCCGGGCAGGCCGTGCTGGAACATCGGATCGCGCGTCAGCCCCTGGCGGGCCGGATGGTCGGGTAGGTTTGCGAAGACATCTTCGGCGGATTCGGTGAGATGCGCGCCCTGGCGGATCAGGTCGTTGGCGCCCTTGGAGCGCGGGTCCAGCGGCGAGCCGGGAACGCCGAAGAGCTCCCGCCCTGCCTCGTTGGCGAGGCGCGCAGTGAGCAGCGAACCCGAGCGCGCCGCCGCCTCGATCACCACCAGACCCAGCACCAGCCCGGCGATGACGCGGTTACGCCTTGGGAAATGCCGCCCGAGCGGTGCCGTACCGAGCGGCGATTCCGCGACCACCGCGCCGCTCTCGGCGATCCGCGCCTGCAAGACCGCGTTCTCGGGCGGGTAGGGGACATCCAGCCCACCCGCGATCACGGCGATCGTTTTCCCACTGCGC
>DAOMCN010000041.1:0-7452 GCA_035427885.1 Acidocella sp.
GCGAACGGCGGGCGGGCGATCCTGAGATGTATTTCGAGACCCATGTGTTTGTCTGCGGCAATCGCAGGCCGGAGGGGCATGACCGCGGATGCTGCGCATCCAAAGGGTCCGAGAAAATCCGCGACTACATGAAGGCGCGAGTCAAGGAGCTGGGGATCAAGGGCGTGCGGGTCAACCAGGCGGGGTGCCTGGACCGTTGCGAGCTGGGGCCTTGCGCCGTGCTCTACCCGGAAGGGGTGTGGTACAAATTAGACTCGTTCGAGGCCGTGGACGAGGTGTTGCAAAAACACCTGATCGAGGGCGGACGGGCGGCGGCGCGGATGCTGCCCTAGTTTTGATGCCAGGCTCCGGAAAAACGGGGGCGGAAGAAAATCCCGCCCCCGTTCGCGATTTACTCTTCGGCCAGGATGTCGCGGATGCGCTTACCGTAGCCCGAGGGGCGGTAGAAGAGGATGCCGACCACCAGACCGCCGATACCGACGATTTTCGTCGTCATGTTGAAGGTCGAGATGGCGTACAGGCCTAGCAGGATGAGCGCAATCGCGCTCAGCGCCGGGTAGATGGCGTATTGGATGAATTCCCACATAGAGTTCTTATAGCTGTCGCGGTACACCCAGGCGCAGACCAGGCCGGCCAGGCCGTAATAATAGCAAACCTGCACGGCGATCGCGCTAACCGAGTCGGTCAGGATGGCACCGATCGAGGGCATGAAGCTGGAGGCGAAGATCATCAGCAGGCCGACAGCCAGCAGCAGGTACATAGTCCGTACCGGGGTGACGGTCTTCTCATGCACGCGGCCGAAATAGGTAGGCAGGGCGTGGTCTCGGCCCATCGCGAAGAGGGTGCGCGAGAATTGCAGCATCGTCGTTTCCAGGGTCGCGATACTGGAGAGGATCAGCGCCAGCGCTGCGGCGTAACCGCCGACCGGACCGAGCCCTGCGGCAATGGCCACATGGTAGATCAGATTGTCGGAAAAGCCCGAAGCCGCCGTCAGCGAGAACATCATCAGCGCCGCCACGGTGAAGGCGACAAAAGAGGAGATGGTGATGAAGATGCTGAGGAAGCCGCCCTGGCCGGCGGAGTTTGGCGGCGCGTCCCTGGTTTCCTCGGAGAGGTTGCAGGTCACGTCCCAGCCCCAATAGAGGAACACCACAATCAGAGAGGAAGCGGCGAAGGTGCCCGCCGGGTAGTTGAAACCGAACCAGGACCAGGAGAAGGGCGTAACCGCGCCGGCGGTGCCGGTGTGCAAATACGCGGCGACCGAGATGACGACCAGGATGCCAAGCTCGATGCTGCTCATCACCACCTGAATCTTGCTGGTCAGCTCAATACCCGCGATCAGCACCCCGCCGATGATCAGGAACCACGCCGCGCCGATCGCGGTGGTGAGCAGCACATTACTCGCCAAAGCGGGATCTATCAGGTCGATTGTGGCGGTGCCGAGGGGAACCGAGCCGGTGACCATGAACACCATTGCCGCAATTAACAGCGCCCAACCGGAGAAATAGCCGAAAAAACCGCCAAAGACAGATTTGGTCCACTGATACGCGGCCCCCGCGTTCGCCATTTTCTGATTGAGCCCCTTATAGGCGACGGCAATGCCCAGCATTGGCACGGCAAAAATCAGCAGCGCGTTCGGCGAGACATTCCCTGCCGCGCCGAGCAGGCCCGCGATGGCCACTGCGATGGAGAATGCCGGTGCGGAACCGGCCACACCCATGATGATCGCTTCAAAAAACGATAGTGAATCCGCCTTTAGTTCCGTACTCATTCTAGCTCCCCTTGTGATTGTTTAACGCACAGTTTCTGGTTGTTGCTGGGTGATGCAATGGATATTGCCGCCCCCCAGCAAAATCTCCCGGGCCGGAAGCATAACAATCTCCCGACCCGGAAACACTTGCGCCAGCACTGTGCGTGCCGACACATCCGTCGGCACGCCAAACGCTGGTGCAATTATTGCGCCATTGGCGATATAGAAATTCACATAGGAGGCGGCGAGGCGCTCATCCGCCGCACGGTTCATGCCGTTCACGGCCCGATCAATCCCGGCAGCTTCTTCCGCAGTGTAGAACATCGGGGTCGGCATCGGGATGCGTACCACGGCAAGGGGACGCCCCTTCGCGTCGCGGCTGCCAAGCAGACGGGTCTCCGCGTCCCGGCTGACGGCGTAATGCGGATCGTTCGGATCGTCGCACCAACTCAGCAGGACGGTGCCGGGGCGGACGAAACAGGCAAGATTGTCGATATGCCCGCCGGTTTCATCAAACGGCACGCCCTCTCCCAGCCAGACCACATGGTCGCCGCCGAGATAATCCTTCAGCACGCGTTCCATCTCCTGACGCGTCGCGCCCGGATTGCGGTTCTCGGCCAGGAGGCAGGGTTCCGTGACCAGGATCGTGCCCTCACCATCGACATGAATCGCCCCGCCCTCAATAATCCTCGGTGCACGAAAACGCCGCGCACGCTCGATCTGCAATATCTTCTCGGCGGCCAGGTCATCCAGATCCCAGGGAAAATAAAGCCCCCCCTGCAACCCGCCCCAGGCATTGAACGGCCAGTCCACGCCAGCCAATTCTCCTGCGCCGTTCAGCAGAAAACTCGGGCCGACATCGCGCGCCCAGGAATCGTTGGTGCTGACCTCCACCACACGCACCGCCTCCGGCAACATCGCCCGCGCCTGCGCAAACTGGCGCGCGCTCACCATCATCGTCACCGGCTCAAAGCGCGCAATCGCAGAAGCCACCGCCACAAACGCCGCCTGCGCAGGCTTAGCCCCCAACCGCCAATTATCCGGCCGCTCCGGCCAGATCATCCAACACCCCGCATGCGCCCCCCACTCTGCGGGCATCGCAAAACCTTGCGCGCGGGGCGTGGTCATGGGGCTTTGCCCTGCCGCGCCAGGGGGCAGCGCCCCCTGGCGCCCAGCCAAAGGCGGTGCCTTTGGAATTCGGCAATTACCCCCCCCTCCCAGACGCCTGAACGAGTGGGTTCTAAGGGCATCGCCCTTAGCGGGGTCCCAAGGGGTAGCGCCCCTTGGTGAGGGCATGGGGGCAAAGCCCCCATCACCGCGCCTCACGCGCATGTTTGCCATCCAGCGTGAGCAGGGGGGCGTAGAGTTCCGGGCGGCGGTCGCGGAAGACGCCCCAGGCGGCGCGGGTTTGGGCCAGGGTGTCGAGGTCGAAGGTGGCGGTCAGGGTGGCCTCGTCCGCGCGGTTTGCTTCGGCGATTTTGGCGCCGGTGTTATCGGCGATGAAGGAGGAGCCGTAGAAGGTAATCGCGGTGCCGTAAGCGCCAGGTTCGGTGCCGATACGGTTGGAGGCGATCAGGGGGGTGAGGTTGGCGGCAGCGTGGCCTTGCATGGTGCGTTGCCAGTGGTCGCACGAATCGAGGGTCGGGTCTTGCGGTTCGGAGCCGATGGCGGTGGGGTAGAAGAGGAGTTCGGCGCCGAGAAGGGCCATGGCGCGGGCGGATTCAGGGAACCATTGGTCCCAGCAGATGCCGACGCCGATGCGAGCGAATTTGGTATCCCAGACTTTAAAGCCGGTATCGCCGGGGGAGAAATAAAATTTCTCGGCGTAGCCGGGGCCGTCGGGGATGTGGGATTTGCGGTAGTAGCCGAGGTTCGCGCCGTCGGCATCGAGGATCACGACGGTATTGAAAAAGCTTTGCCCGGCACGTTCGAAGACGGAGATGGGGAGGACAACGCCGAGCTCCCTCGCAATTGGCGCGAAATGCGCGATGGCGGCGTTTTCCGCGAGGGGTTTGGCCAGCTCGAAATTGGCGTGGATCTGGTCCTGGCAGAAATACGGGGTCTCGAAGAGCTCCTGGATCAGGACGATGTTGGCCCCCGCTGCCGCCGCTTCGCGCACGAGCTTTTCCGCGCGTGCGAGGTTGGCGGCGGGGTCTGTCCCACAGGCCATCTGCGTGGCCGCGACGGTGACGGTTCTCATGCGTTTTTCAGATAGGCGTCGTATTCGACATCGGAGATTCTCCTGCGGAATTCACCGATTTCCTGGCGCTTGCAGGCGGTGAAGACGCGCTGGAAATCGGCGCCGAAAATACCCGCCATGTGAGTTGAGTCGGCGAAACGGTCCACCGCACTCGACCAGGCGATCGGCAGCGGCGGAGCCTGCGGGCTGCGCCGGTCGCCAAAGGTTTCCGGACCTGGGTCGGCCTTGGCCTCGATCCCGTCCAGCGCCGAGCCGAGCATGGCCGCGAAGGCGAGGTAGGGGTTGCAATCAGCACCGGCGACGCGGTGTTCGATGCGCGAGGCGGCGGGGTCTGTGGTGATCACGCGCACGGCGGCCATGCGGTTGTCGTGGCCCCAGTCGCCGAAGGTGGGCGCGTGGACGCCAGGCGCGAAGCGGCGGAAGGAATTGGCGTGCGGGGCGAGGGTCAGCATCGTGTCGGGCATCGCCTGGATGATGCCGCCGAGCGCATTGTAGAGCACCGGGGCGGCGCGTTCGGCGGTGTTGGCAAAGATATTCTTGCCGGCGTTGTCCAGCACCGACATGTGGACATGCATCCCCGAGCCTGCCCATTGGCCGTAGGGCTTGGCCATGAAGGTCGCGGTCAGGCCATGCTTGCGCGCGACATGTTTGATGGTGCGCTTGAACAGGGTGGCGGAGTCGGCAACGCGCAGGGCATCGGTCGCGTATTTCAGCGTCACTTCAAACTGGCCGGGGCCGTTCTCGCTGATCAGGGTTTCCAGGGTGATGTCCTGGGTTCTCGCCGTCGCCATCATTTCGCGCAGGATGGGTTCGTAGTCGTGGATTTCCCCCAGGCCCACCGCATCGATCTGCCAGCCGCGCCAGCCCGATTCGTCAGCGCCGCGCGGAGCGATTTTCAGGCCGCCGGTATGGCCGGAATCAACGAGGTAGAATTCCAGCTCCACGCCGAGTGCCGGGGTCAGCCCGGCTTTCGTGTAGCGGTCCAGGACGCGCGCCAGGACGCCGCGCGGGTCGAGGTAGAAGTAACTCCCGTCCGCCTCGCGCATCGTCAGCAACGCCTGGGAGGCATTGCCCTCCGCCCAGGTCATGCGCGCGATCGAATGGGGCACGGCGGTGCACAGCCCGTCCGGGTCGCCGGTATCAAAGGCAACGCCGCCTTCGACGATGTCGCGCCCCCAGATATCAAGCAGGAAGGCCGAGCGCGGCACGGCGATGCCGGTGCCGAGCAGGGCCTTGGCCTTGTCGCGCTGCAGCCATTTGCCGCGCGGCACGCCGTTCACATCAATGATAAAAGCTTCGATATACTCGCTATCGGCAAGCAGGGCGGATTTCGCGGCCTGTTCTGGATGGACGGGCATGTTCACACCGACACCTCATCCTTGACGCGCGCGTAGGTCTGATCAATGGATTTCTTGGCACGCGCGACCATCAGGTCGATCTCGTCTTCGGTAATGATCAACGGCGGGGAGAACACCATGCCATCGCGCACGGCGCGCATGATCAGGCCGTTCTCGATGCAGTAATCCCGGCAGATCGTGCCAACGCGGCCGCGCTTGTCGAAGGGTTTGCGCGTGCGCTTGTCGGCGGTCAGCTCGATGCAGCCGATCAACCCGGCACCACGAATCTCACCGACAATCGGATGATCGTCGAGTGCCGCGTGCAATTTCGCGCGCAGGACCTCGCCCATTTTCTCGGCGCGTTCAACCAACCCCTCGCGCTCGATGATGTTGAGATTCTCCAGCGCCACAGCGCAGGAAACCGGATGGCCCGAATAGGTGAAGCCGTGATAGAATTCACCCGCCTCGTTGATCATGACCTCGGCGACGCGATCCCCCACCATCACCGCCGAGAGCGGCAGGTAGCCCGAGGTCAGAGCCTTCGCCAAGGTCATCATGTCCGGCTTGATGCCGAAATAATCCGAGCCGAACATCTTGCCGGTGCGGCCAAAACCGCAGATCACTTCATCGGCGATCAGCAGGATGTCGTTTTCCTTGCAGATGCGGTTAATTTCCGGCCAGTAGGTTTCGGGCGGGATGATGACGCCGCCCGCCCCCTGGATCGGCTCACCGATGAAGGCGGCGATGTTTTCCGCGCCAAGCTCCTTGATTTTGTCCTCAAGCTGTTTGGCGGCATAAAGGCCAAATTCAGCCGGGCTCATCTGGCCGCCGTAATTGTACCAGTAGGGCGGCAGGACATGCACGAAATTGGGCATGTCCCCGGCCTGGCGGTGCATATCGCTCATCCCCCCGGCGGATGCGCCCAGGGTGGTGGAGCCGTGATAACCGTATTCGCGGCCGATAATAATTTTCTTCTCGGGCTTGCCCAGGGTTTGCCAGAACACGCGCGCCGTGCGCAGGGCGGTGTCTACCGCTTCTGAACCGGAGCAGGCGAAGAAAACATGGTTCAACCCCTCCGGCGTGATCTGCGCGAGACGCTGCGCCAGGGCCGTCGCCGGGGCATTCGTAGTTTTGAAAAACGTATTGTAATAGGGTAGCTTTTTCATCTGCGCGGCGGCAACCTCGGCCAGCTCTGGCCGGCTGTAGCCCGCCGCGACGCACCAAAGACCCGCCATGCCGTCCAGCAGGCTGTTGCCCTCGGCATCGTGCAGAAACACGCCCTCAGCATGGGTGATGACGCGCACATGCCCCGCATGCAGCGCCTTATGGTCCGTAAAGGGGTGTAGGTGATGCGCGGAATCGAGGTTCTGCCAGTCCATAGCGCCGCTCATGTCGTCCAACATTGTTTGCTCCATCATTCGCCAAAATCATAAAAACCCATGCCTGCGCACGGATAGAAACAGATCTCAGACGGTATGAGGGCTGTACCCAATGCGCGCGCAAAGAATAAGCAACTCTGCCTTAAACGTAAGCGCAACAGGTGGGTCTGCAAAATGCATAAGCAAGTCTGGCATGGCCGCCGGAGGAGTTCAAGAAAATTATAGCGTGATTATCAAACGTTGGGCGTTTGCCCCGGCGGGGTGAGTCTGGCAGTTATGGGCCATGTCTGATCTCGACCAGTTACTCAATACCCGTGGGCAGTCCGCCGAACTCGGCGCGCATGTCGTCTCTGTCTGTTTTGGCGCGGCGGGAACGCACGCCGCCTTCGCGCTTGGCGACGGCACGTTGCGCATCACCGATACGCAAGGCTGGACCAGCGTGCAGGCGCATGAGGGGGCGGTTCTCGCCCTCGCGGCGCATCCGGCTTCGGGCGGGTTCTGCACTGGCGGGGATGACGGACGGCTGATCGGCGTCGGACTGGACGGCGAAATTTCGGAAATCGCCAGCTTTGGCTCGCGCTGGGTCGAGCAGGTCGCCAGCTTCGCGGGCAAAACCCCGCTGATCGCTGCCTCGGTCGGCAAAAACCTGCACCTACTCAACGCCGCCGGGGAAAAACTGCGTAGCCTGGCCCACCCCTCGACCGTCACCGGTATCGCTTTCGACGCCAAAGGCAAGCGCGTCGCCGCCTCACACTATAACGGCGCGTCGCTGTGGTTCACCGCCTC
>DAOMCN010000041.1:7462-9850 GCA_035427885.1 Acidocella sp.
GACCACCCCCACGCCGCGCCTGCTGGAGTGGAAAGGCAGCCATATCGGCGTCGCCATCCACCCGAACGGGGACGCGCTTGTTACTGCCATGCAGGAAAACGCCCTGCACGGGTGGACCCTGCCGGAAGGCAAACATATGCGCATGTCAGGCTACCCAGCGAAAACCGAATCCTTCGGCTTCACTAAATCCGGCCGCTGGCTTGCGACCGGCGGCGCGGACGCCCTCGTCCTCTGGCCGTTCTTCGGTGGCGGGCCAATGGGCAAGCCACCGCTCGAGCTGGGGGTGACTGAAGGCGTCATCGTCCGGCGCGTCGCCTGCCATCCGGAATACGACGTTGTCGCCGCTGGATTCGACTCCGGCCTCGTCACTGTCATTGATATTGCCCGCGAACAGGTCCTCCCCGTCTGCGGCCCGGGACGCGGCGCGATCACCGCCTTGACCTGGAACAACACCGGGACACAACTCGCCCTCGGCACGGAAACCGGCTTCGCCGCCACCGTCAACTTCGCCACAAGGTAAGCAAGGGGAGCTGCCCCCCTCGCCTGCCCTGTCCTCATCCCCAAGAACGGCTTCAGGCCGTGGGGACGGAGGCGTGAGGCGGGATGGGTTGCTGACGGGGGCGGTCGGGGTTGTTGACGTTGAGGGCGATGCTGGCCCCTAGGGAATTGGCCATGTCTGTGGGGACAAGGATGGTGACGCCGCGGTCTTTGTTCATATCGTAGATCAGGCCCATTTGACGGATTTGCAGGGCGACCGGGTTATTTTCATAGATGCGCGAGGCATCGGCGATTTGTTCGGCGATGGCGACTTCGGCGCTGGCGAGGGTAACGCGGGCCTGTTTCTCTTTTTCGGCCTGGGCGTTGCGACTCATGGCGTCGTTGAGTTCGGGCGGGATTTTGACGTCGCGGATTTCGACGGCGATATCGCCGATACCCCAGCCGTCTGATTTTTTGGTGATGTAACTGCGGAGTTTATCGTCCATCGCTTCGCGGTTGGAGAGGATATCGTTCAGCGTCGTGGCGCTGATGACTTCGCGGAGCGAGGTTTGGGCGATCTGGGCGATCATGTTGCGATAGTCGGTGAGTTCGGTTGCAGCGCGTTTAACGTCCGAGACGCGCCAGAACATGATGGAGTCCATGGTCACCGAGACGGCGTCCGCGGTGAGGGTGTCTTCGGCGGAGATGCGCGTGCTTTGGCGGCGGGTATCGACGACGGTGTAGACTAGCTCAAAGGCGGGGATGAGGAAGTACAGTCCGGGACCGCGCACGCCCGCGAAGCGGCCGAGGCGCAGGATGACGGCGCGTTCCCACTCGGCGGCGGTGCGCAGGGTGAGGGAAAGGATGATGCCGATTGCGATGATGACGCCGCCGATCTCGGGTTGGATGAAGTAGGCGGTGGCGGCACCGGCGGCGAGAACGAGGAAGGCGATGACCTGGACGGCGCTGTTCATGGGAGCAGACTCCTGATGTTACGTTCACGTTAGCAGGTATGGGGCGTTCCTGCACGTGGAGGTTCTGCGACTCGGGGATCTCGCGTAGGCTGGGGATATGGACATTCAAATTTTCTTGTTGGCCGTGATTTTAGGGTTGGCCTCCCTGGCAGTGATGTTTGCGGGGCTGGCGTGGCGGGCGGCGGTGGCGGCACCGACGCGGTTGCAGCTTGTGCTGGCCCAGGTGCTGGCGGGCGGACGAGCCGAGGCTGAGACGACGCGCGCGATCCTTGCCGCCGCTGAGGGGCGGCTGAACGCGGCGATCCAGACCGGCACGACGGATGCGCTCTCCAAGGCGTTCGCGCAGATCGGCGCGGCGACGACGAGTGTCGCCAACACGGTCGATGCGCTGCGCCGGCAGGCGGGGGAGGATTCGCAGAAGACGCTGGTGTTGCTGGAGGCGCGGCTGGCGACGATTCAGACCTCGGTGAACGAGAAACTGCATGAGGCGGTGGAGCAGCAGATGACCAATAGTTTTGCCCGTGTGCTGGAGCAGTTCGCCCAGGTGCAGTTGGCGATGGGCGAGGTGCAGTCGGCGGCGGCGCAGATTGGCGATCTCAAGCGGATTTTCTCCAATGTGAAGACCCGTGGCGGCTGGGGTGAGGCGCAGTTGGGCGCGTTGCTGGAGCAGATTTTGCCGCCAGGCGCGTTTGAGAAGAATTTCGCCATGCAGGATGGGACGCGCGAGCGGGTCGATTTTGCGCTGCGCATGCCATCACGCGAAAAACTCTGGCTGGCGATTGATGCGAAGTTTCCGACCGAGGATTATGACCGGCTGCTGAACGCCGCCGAGAGCGCCGATGCCGAGGCCGAGAAGCTGGCGCGAGAGGGGATTGCCGTGCGGGTGCGCCTTGAGGCGAAGAAAATTCGTGAAAAATATATATGCCCGCCGGAGACT
>DAOMCN010000042.1:0-9764 GCA_035427885.1 Acidocella sp.
AATAATTCTATCTGCGCCCAAAGGCCAGGGTCATTATTTTTACGCAACAAATTGGGGTTTTTCGCGTCTCATTTAAAATAAATCCAAAAAAATCAGCCCCATCCACCGCGTCCTGGGGCAAATGTTTCACGTGAAGCATTTCTAACGCATAGTTATTTATTCTCACGGCTCTCGGTCGAGGAAAACGCAGCAAACCCCTGCGCCCGCAGCACGCAAGAGGGGCAAACCCCGCAGCCATAGCCCCAATCATGCCGATGTTCCCGGTCGCCATAATAGCACGTATGGCTCCCCTCGATGATCAACTCGACCAGCGCCTTGCCGCCCAGGCTCTGCGCCAGCCCCCAGGTCTGTGCCTTATCAATCCACATCAGCGGCGTATGCAGCACAAAATCCGCCCCCATGCCGACATTGAGCGCCAGTTGCATCGCTTTGACCGAATCATCCCGGCAATCCGGGTAGCCCGAGTAATCCGTCTCGCACATACCCCCGACGATATGGCGCGCCCCGCGCCGATACGCGAGCATGGCGGCAAAGGTCAGAAAAACCAGATTGCGCCCCGGCACAAACGTATTCGGCAGCCCGGACGCCGCCATCGCGATTTCCGTATCCTTGGTCAGCGAAGATTCCGAAATCTGCCCGAGCACGGAGAGATCGACCACATGATCCTCCCCCAGCCGCGCCGCCCATTCCGGGTTAAGCCCGCGGACCGCCGCCAGCAGCGGCACGCGCACGGTCATCTCGACCGCATGGCGCTGCCCATAGGCAAAGCCCACCGTCTCGACCGCCTCAAACCGGCTCAGCGCCCAAGCCAGACAGGTGGCGGAATCCTGCCCACCCGAAAACAAAACCAACGCCTTACGATGCTTATCCATGCCCAAGCCAAACAACGCCCAGGCCCCGCCGTCAACAGCAAAAAGCCCGCATCGCGCGGGCTTCCTGCAGGCTCAACGCGCTCGGCACAAATTACTTGGTGATTGCTTCCGGCACGATCGTTTTAACAATCGTTGAATCCAGCGCCTAGAATCCGGCGTAATCGATGGTGGCGTAAAGATCCTTGCGCGTCAGCATCTGGTCCACGCAATTGTGCGCCCCACCATCGCGCGCAATCGCCTGATACAATTTCTCCTGCGCAAGCGCCGCAACGCGCAAGCTGGTTACCGGCCAGATCAGCAGCTTATAGCCAAAATCCTCAAACTGTTCCTTGGTATAAAACGGCGTGCGGCCAAACTCGGTCATATTGGCGAGCAACGGCACGCCGGGCATCCGCCGCGCGAATTCGCGGAACATTTCCTCGGTATTCATCGCCTCGGGGAAAATCGCATCCGCCCCTGCTTCCATGTAGAGCTTAGCCCGCGCCACAGCCCCATCCATGCCTTCCGACGCGGCGGCATCGGTGCGCGCAATAATATACAAATGCCGTCTGGCATGCGCCGCCGCCGCGACCTTAGCCGCCATATCCTGCGGTGTCGCCAGCTTTTTATCGTTCAGATGCCCGCATTTCTTAGGCAGAATTTGGTCCTCAAGATGCACCGCCGCCGCCCCGGCATCCTCGAATGTGCGCACCATATGCATGACGTTGAGCGCCTCGCCGTACCCGGTATCACCATCCACCACCACCGGCAACCCGGAAGCCCGCGCCGCCTGGCGAATAAAAAACGCCACCTCATCTACGGTGATGATGCCCAGATCGGGCAGCCCCATGGAGGCGGTCATCGCTGCCCCCGAGAGGTAGCACGCCTCAAACCCCGCCGCCTTGGCCTGCCGTGCGGCAAGTCCGTTATGCGTGCCGGGAATCCCCAAAATCCCTGGTTTTTCCAGCAACGCCCGGAAGCGGTCGCCCGCGTTCTGGGAGGGCAGATCGGAACCGCGAAGATAGGTCATTTACGTTGCTCCAGTGGGACAAAGGTGAGGTTTTCCGGCCCAACATAATTGGCCGAAGGACGAATGATCTTGCCGTCGATCCGCTGCTCGATGACATGCGCGCCCCAGCCCGAAGTGCGGGCGATCACAAAGAGCGGCGTGAACATCGCGGTCGGCACCCCCATCTCGTGATATGAGACGGCGGAGAACCAATCCAGGTTCGGGAACATCTTCTTCGCGTCCATCATCACGGTCTCAAGACGCTCGGCGACATCGAACATCTTGGTGGAGCCGTTCTCTTCCGAGAGCTGCTTGGCAACACGCTTGATAACAACATTGCGCGGGTCCGAGATCGTATAGACCGGATGGCCGAAACCGATCACGACCTCCTTGGCCTCGACCCGGCGACGAATATCCGCCTCGGCCTCGTCGGGGGACGCATAGCGCTTCTGAACTTCGAACGCCGCCTCATTCGCCCCGCCATGCTTAGGCCCGCGCAGCGCGCCGATGGCGCCTGCAATCGCGGAGTAGAAATCCGAACCCGTCCCAGCGATGACGCGCGCGGTAAAGGTGGAGGCGTTGAACTCATGTTCGGCATAGAGCACCAGCGAGGTATGCATGGCCCTCTCCCAACGCGCCGAGGGTGCCTCGCCGTGCAGCAGGTGCAGAAAATGCCCGCCGATGGAGTCGTCGTCCGTCTCAACCTCGATGCGCTTGCCGTTGATCGCAAAATGGTACCAGTACAGCAGCGCCGAGCCGAAGGACGCCATCAGCCGGTCGGCAATCTCCTTGGCCCCTGCGAGGTTATGGTCATGCGCCTCGGGCAGCACGCAGCCCAGTGCAGAGGCATAGGAGCGCATGACATCCATCGGATGCGCGCTGGCGGGCAGCGCCTCCAGCACGGCCTTCACCGCCGCCGGAATTCCCCGCATGGCGCGCAGCCGCCCCTTATAGGCAGCCAACTCGAATTTATTGGGCAGCGTACCGTGAACGAGGAGATGCGCAATCTCCTCGAACTCGCAGGCCTCGGCAACGTCCAGAATATCATAGCCGCGATAATGCAGATCGTTACCCGAGAGCCCAACGGTGCACAGGGCGGTGTTGCCGGCGACAACACCCGAAAGCGCGACGGATTTTTTTGGTTTTGGTAGAGTGCTTTCAGTCATGGACGTTTCCCCCTCTTAACGACTTAGAAAATCCCGGGCTTGGAGTCTTCCAGCATACCCGCGGGCAGCGCCACGTTCAGCGCCGAGAGTTCGCCAGCGGCGAGCTTGGGCAGGTTCTGGACCGCTTCGAGGAAGCGGTTGCTCTCGCGGGTGGAGATGATCCCGTCCGTGATGGACTGGAACTTATGGATATAGTCCTCGCGCTCGAAGGGTTTCGCCCCCAGCGGATGCGCGTTGGCGACGGCCATTTCGTCCACCAGCTTCGAGCCATCCTTGAAGAACACTTCAACGCGCGCGCCGAACGCCTTCTCGGAAATATCGAGCGTATGGTAGCGCCGGGTCCATTCCGGATCCTCGACGGTCTCGATCTTGTGCCACAGCCGCACGGTATCGGCGCGGCCCGCGCGCTTGGGTGCGTAGGAAGTTTCGTGGTTCCAGAACCCGTCCTGCAAGGCGACGGCGAAGATATACATGATCGAATGGTCGAGGGTCTCGCGGCTCGCCTTTGGGTCCATCTTCTGCGGATCGTTGGCGCCGGTGCCGATAACGTAATGCGTGTGGTGCGAGGTGTGCATCACGATCTTCTCGATCGCCTCGAAATCCTTGATGCTCTCGCGCATGCGGAAGGCGAGGTCGATCAGCGCCTGGGACTGGTACTCCGCCGAGTGCTCCTTGGTGTAGGTGTCCATGATGGCGCGCTTGGCTTCGCCCGGCGTCGGCAGCGGCACGTTATAGACAGCGTCCTTGCCGCCGAGCAGCCAGGCGATCACCGAATCCTCACCCTCATAAATCGGGCTCGGCGCACCCTCGCCGCGCATCACGCGGTCCACGGCCTCGACTGCGAGCTTGCCCGCATGGGCGGGGGCAAACGCCTTCCATGAGGAAATCTCGCCTTTCCGGCTCTGACGGGTGGTGAAGGAAACATGCACCGCCTGCTGCACCGCCTGATAAATCACATCCTGCTTCAAGCCCAGCAGCGTACCGATCCCGGCGGCCTGGGCGGGGCAGAGATGGGCGATATGGTCGATCTTATGCTCGTGCAGGCAGATGCCCTTCACCAGATCAACCTGGATTTCATACCCGGTGGCGATGCCGCGGATCAGGTCCTTGCCCGAGCGCTCCATCGTCTGGGCGACGGCTAGGATCGGCGGGATGTTGTCGCCGGGGTGGGAGTAATCGGCGGCGAGGAAGGTGTCGTGATAGTCCAGCTCGCGCACCGCCGTGCCGTTGGCCCACGCCGCCCATTCCGGGCTGACGGTCACGCGCGCCGGGGCGCCGAACAGGGTCGCGCCGCCTTTGCGCATGTGGCCGAGCGCCATACCGCGGGCCGAGACCGCCGAGTGGCGGTTGACGGAGGCGATCGCCACGGAGGCGTTGTCGATGATGCGGTTGATGATCATCGCGGTCACATCCTTGGTCACCGCGACCTTGTCGGCCGCGACGCCCGCGATCTTCCAGGCGAGCTGGTCTTCACGCTTCAGGTTGACCTTCGAGGGATAAACGCGAACTTCGTTAATTTTCATGACCGGTCTGGCTCCTTGATTTGGGGCTTCATCGCGCCAAAACCCTCAAACGTCCAGACGATCCCTTGCGGATAAAAGCAAAAGACTTGAGATAATTTGTTAAACTTGCAAAGATTGGGCTGTGACAGACCGAAAAATCTTCGCGGGCGATCGGTTGAAACGACTGCGGGAACGCGCAGGGCTGAAGCAATCCGCCCTGGCGTTGAAGCTGGGCATCTCCGCCAGCTATCTGAATCAGATCGAGAGCGACCAGCGTCCGGTCACCGCCAGCCTCCTGGGCCGGTTGGCGGGTGTTCTCAACGTCCCGGTCACGTATTTTGCCGATAGCGAGGATGCGCGGCGCGAGAGTCAGCTGCGCGAGGCGCTGGGCGATCCGCTGTTTCGTGCCAATCCCGCCGCTTTGGCCGAGGTTCACGCGCTAGTCCGCGCCGCTCCGGCCTTCGCGGAGGCGTTCATGTCCCTCTACCGCGCCCATTCCAGCCAGCGCGAACAGTTCCAGCCGGACCAGAATTTTCTGCCTCCCCGTTTCCCGTACGATGAAGTGCGCGACTGGGTGCAGTCCCGGCACAACCATTTTGAAACCCTGGACCGCGCCGCCGAGGCGGTTTTCGAGGCGCGCAAGTTCAACTCGGCCACCTTGCGCGAGGATTTGCGGCGGTATCTGCGCGATATGCACGGCATCACCACGGCGAGCCTGCCAGGGCTGTTGGCGCAGGGCGTGTTCTGGCGGTTGCACAAGGGGTCGCGCCGCCTTTTCCTGGCCGAGGACGCCGCCGCCGAGAGCGAGATCTTCTGGCTGGCCCATGTCGTCGGCCAGTTGGAGCATCGCGGTTTGATCGAGCGCGAGTTGCGCCGCACCAAGTTCTCCTCCGATGAATCCCTGGGACTGGCGCGCATCGCGCTCGCCAACTATTTCGCAGGCGCGCTGATGATGCCCTACGGTCCTTTCCACGCCGCGGCTCAGGCCATGCGCTACGACATCCAGCGCCTGCAACGCGGCTTTGGCGCCAGTTTCGAGCAGGTCTGCCATCGGCTCAGCACGATGCAGCGCCCGGATTTGCCAGGGATTCCTTTCTACTTCGCCAAAACCGATATCGCGGGGAATATCCTCAAGCGCAGCAGCGCGACGCGCTTCCAGTTCGCCCAGTTCGGCGGCCCGTGTCCGCTATGGAACGTGTACCGCGCCTTTGCGCATCCGGGGGAGGTGCTGGTCCAACTCGCGGCCACGCCCGATAACGCCACCTATCTGAACATCGCCCGCACCGTGGGCCGGGGCGGTGGTTCTTATCTCAGCCGCCCACGTGCTGTCGCCGTCGTGCTGGGATGCGAAATCCGCTACGCCGCGCAAACCGTTTATGCGGCGGGGCTCGATCTCTCCAACCCCGAGCGCGCCGACCCGATCGGCCCCGGCTGCCGCGCCTGCGAGCGCACCAACTGCCGCCACCGCTCCGTCCCGCCGCTCGGGCGTACGCTGGATATGGGCACCGCCGAGCGCGGGGTAGTACCCTATCAGCTTAGATCCGAGGGGTGAGGCGCCTTGCCCTCGCTATTAACCCGAGAGCGTCGGCGGTCCGCCGCCTGCGGTGCTGGACCCGGGCACTGAGCAGGTAAACGCGACGATCGCGTTCCAGTAGCCAAGGTCGTCGCTCCCATAAGTACCGAGATCGTTCCAGTACAGCGCGTAGGTCTCCGGCGGATTGCTGTTGCAGATGATGGCGCCAAGCTGCGGATTGGCGACCGGGTTGATTGCGGTGCCATTGTTGTTCTGGTTGCCCACCGGGGCGAACGCCTGGGAGGTTCCTCCGCCATCCTGAATTGTCACCTGAGACGCGGTGTTCCCGTTCGCCTGTGGGTTATAGCACTGGGAGGAGGTTTCGGGGGGAAGCGAGAACTCGGCATGGGCGGTTGGTTCGAATGTGACCGTGTCGCCCACATAGGCCCCGGCCGTCGTGGGGACGGTGTAAGTCCTGCTGTAGGTGGGGACGTACCCATTGGTCTGGAGGATGCCGCTGGAATTGAATGTCGCGGCGATATCATTGTCCTTAACTTGGGTCCCGCTCACGGTGATGTTGTTGTCTCCGATGGCGTTGAGGAGTGAGGCGGTGATGAGACCGGGCATCAGATCAGTGAACGTCTGACCGTCCCAGATTGGGTCCAGGCCCACGATTGTCCCCGAGGACGATTTTACCAACAGATAATAGTCGGGCAGCAAGGCTTGATTTTTGCTGTTGACGGGAACGCTGGTGCCAAGCGGCTGGATCACCAAGGCGCAATCATTATACGTCGGCTGACCTGTGGAGAGGTAGGAGGCTCGGTTTGTCGAACTCTCGTTGCCGCAATTGCCGTAATTGCTTGAATGCCAGTTCCACCAGTTGCCTAAGGACGAGGATGTAACGCCGCCATCTTCCGAGCTGATCGTAGGCGTACATCCGGCGATGCTGGGGGGGAAGATATCGTTGCTGCCGGTGGTCATCGAGACGTAGCCGGATTTATTGTAGAGATCGCTGGTGTCTTGCGCGGGGGCGGTTGTGCTGTCGGAAAAAGTCTGACCTGGGAAGGCGGTGGAATAAATATTCAGGCCGCTCCATCCTGTAAGGTTGGCGTAAGAAGTGCTGATCGGCGCGCTGATGGTTGTGCTCGACCGGTCGTAGTTCGGGCATACGGCTCGGACCGTGTAGCTGTTGCCGTAAATGTCTGTAATGTATGTGGCCAGGCTACTGGGCGCGACAAAGGGGATGAGCGCACGGTTCGTCTTGTAAGTGGGGGGGTAGCCCAGCACTTCATAGGCGGAGGAATAGGTGTTCAGACTATCGGCAACGGGAATGCCGACGTTATTGGCGCCGGTGGTTGTGTTGACGCTGACCGGATCGAGCGAGCCGTATAAGGTGGAGGCGGGGCACTGGCCCGACAGAGCTGTGTCGCTTTCGACGGTAACCGTTGTTGTACAGTTTAAATTTGTGTTGCCGCCGCCGCCATAAGCAAAGAGATTGTAGCTTGTTGGTTCAATATTGGTGTTGATGCTGCCATAATTGTTTTGATATTGGCAGCTCGTGTTGGTCCCGTTTGTGCCATACGAGGATGTTTGTGTTGTGCTCGCGCCCGTTGTGGGGCAATTGTTGCCATAGTAGTACTGATCAAGCGTCATCGTGCAGTCGTAAGAGGTTGTGGTGTAGTACGTGGGGATGGATAGGCCGCTCGCCTCGTACGCTCCCGATGTTGAGCCGTTCTTATAGACCATCAGGTTTGTGCTGGTCTGGTAGTAGTTTTGGGAATGGTAACCGTTCGCGCCGGTGTAGTTAACGAAGCTGAAGGCAATCGGCTGGTTTTGCGCCAGCGTGATCGAACCGCCTGAACCGGCGGTGCCGGAGCTGGTTGAAAGCGCGATGAACAGATAATTGCAGGCGGTGGACGCCCCCGTTCCCGCGTTTTCCAGCGCTAGCGGCCCGATGGATTTATAGCCCGTGCAGGCCGAGTTGGGCTGTGGCATCTGGTTATATTCGGGCGTTGCGTTGCTACCTGAGCCGGACATCGGCACGGCGTAGGCATAGATGCCGCTCACGTCGCCTGCCGAACCAAAGCCGGGGCTGGGCGGAATGTTCTTGCCCGAGATCGTCTCCGCCGGGAAGGAGGAGGTTGCGACGCCGGTCACTGTGAGCGCTTCCGAAGGGGTCACATAGGCGAACAGCGAGTTTTTCAGCGATGCGGATGCGGTCACCGACACGCAATATTTATAGCTTGCCGGGCAGCCATAGGGGGCGATCGCCGTTGAGTAAGTGACGGATGATCCTGTCGTGTTGCACTGGGCGGTTGTGCCTGTGCAGGCGAGGTTGGGCACCACGGGGCCTGAGGTCACGGTGACGACATTACTCAGCTGCGCCGTACTGCCCGCCCAGGCGGCTTCCGCCACGCTCTGGGCATTGGCGCTCGACGCGGAGGTTTGCCACGCGCCGACGCCCGCGATGGCGGCGGAGTCAACCGATGCCTGCAAGAGCGCTCGCGCGGAGGCGATGCGCGAGAAATCAACCGCCGCACCGGCGGCGATGATCATCGGCACCGCCATAATCGCCAGCGCCATGGCTGTTGCGGCTCTTTTTTGCCGCAGGAAGGCTTTTATTAAGGATGCGATCATGTCCGAAACTCCTTAATTCGTGGCCGTGTTGCTTGAGGTACAGATCTGGGTCGCGACGTTGTGCACCGTGCAGGTTGGGCACATTACCTCTGTGGTCGGGGTGGCATAGCTCCACCGGGCAAAGGCGGTCTGGGTCAGGGTTGGGCTGGTGTGGATAAACAGACCGGTAATCCCGGGATATTTCAGGGTGGCCTGGACGATGATGGCATTATCGCACGGGTCCACGACCATGCCGGTATTTCCCTGCGGGCCTGAGGGGCTCGGCGGGTTGGAGGTCGCCAGGTTGATCGCATTGGCTAACGCGGTGGAACCCCCCAGCTTTGTTCCCGCGATGGTCGAGCAGGTGTGCCCGGTTACGGTACTGTCGGCTTCCCAGGCGTCGTAGGTCGCCGTCGTGGCGTGCGCCGGAGATGTGGTCGGCTGGGCGTTCGGCCCTTGTTCCTGGGTGACGCTGATGATGTCGATCGTCAGCCCAGAGGGGGGGAAGGGCTGCAATCCCTGAATGGCGCCCTGGCAAATGTCGTTCAACGAGGTGGCGGTTTCCGGGGAGCCGGTGGTCATCACGATCGGCGTTGTCTCGTTTGCGACCATCTGGGCGACATTGGAGGTCAGCGCGTTTAATTTGGCCTCTGTGCGGTAGAGGGTCAGAATCTCAATGGTGCCGATAAACAGAGGGAGAAGCACCGGCATTACCAGGGCGAATTCCACCGCAGCGATGCCGCGCCGGCCAAGCTTGTCATGGAATAATTTACGCAGTTTCATGGCTCCATGACCGTCGATACAGTGGAAATGAGCGCGGGCGTGCCGTTTTCGGTTGCCACGCCGCCCGGCACGGCGAGAATTTTAAACGGCAGCAGGTAGGCGACCTGGACGAGCAGAAATTCCGGGGCTGTTGAGGTGGATGACGTCAGCGTGGCGGGAAACGCGGCGGAGGGGGTTAGGGCGCCGGTGGCGCTCAGAGTCGCGGGCGTGATCGCGCCGAAATAGGTGTTTTCCTGGACGGAATATTGCAAAATAGTGCTGCAATAAGGTGCCGCGAGGCCGAATTCGTCGCAAACGCTGGAGACAAACTGGCTCCCGCTCGTG
>DAOMCN010000043.1:0-9677 GCA_035427885.1 Acidocella sp.
GCAGTTGAGGGATGATCTGGGCGTGATGCACAATCGGCCCGGCGATCAGTTGCGCGAAAAAGGAGATAAAACAGGCATAGTCGAGAAACGGCACCGCCCCGATGTCCCCACAATGGGTATCAACAAGGTACATGATCTGCTGAAAAGTGAAGAAGCTGATGCCCAGAGGGAGGTATATGCCTCCAAAAGGAGGCGACATGCCCAGTAATGCGGAAAAAAAATTCGCATATTTAAAGAAACATAGCAGCCCGAGGTTGAACGCGAGCCCTGCTATAAGCCATGCACGCCCCTGTTTTTCGACGACAATCCGCTTGCCCACGAAAAAATTTAGCAAGATCGAAACTACTAGCAAAAGCACCAGAATCGGCTTCCACCAGGCGTAAAATGCGAGGCTACAGCAGAAAATCCAACCCAGAGCCGCGCGGCGCCCAAGCTGGCCGAAGGCGAGATATCCGCCAACCGCCAAGGGTAGAAACCCAAGAATGAACAGCTTGGTATTGAAGAGCACTTCTTAACAATCGCTTAGGTTGTATTAACCTCATGTAGATCAACCCCGCCCGGCTCGCAATTGGACCTGAGCCGCAGCAATGCTATAGCGCCGCGCCACAGTATCGGTTCCCATGAACGAAACACCGCTGACTCACCCCGCTCTACTCCCCGCCGGCCTGCGCGATGTTCTGCCTCCCGAGGCAGAGCTGGAAGCACGTTCCGTTGAAGCGATCATGGATTGCTTCGCCGCGCACGGCTATCAACGGGTCAAACCTCCCTTGCTTGAATTCGAGGACAGCCTGTTCTCCGGCTCCGGCGCCGCCACGGCGGAACAGACCTTCCGGCTGATGGACCCCGACAGCCAACGCATGATGGGCCTGCGGGCCGACACGACACCGCAAATCGGCCGCCTTGCAACGACTCGGCTCTCCGCCGCTCCTCGCCCGCTGCGTCTGGCCTATGCCGGGCAATGCCTGCGCGTTCGCGGTTCGCATTTGCAGCCAGAGCGCCAGATCGCCCAGGCCGGGATCGAACTGATCGGCTACGACACCGCCGAGGCCGATGCGGAAATCATCCTGACCGCCGTGGAAGCACTGGCCACGATCGGGCTGACCAGCGTCAGCGTCGATCTCACCGTCCCCCGGCTGGTTCTCCACCTGCTTGAGAACACCGACCCAGCCGTCCATTCCAATCTTGCCCGCGCGCTGGACCGTAAGGATGCCGCCGCCATCGCCGAGCATGGTGGCCCCATCGCCGGAATGTTGCAGCAATTACTCGAAGCCAGTGGCCGAGCAGAGCGGGCCATCCCCGCATTGCTGGCCATCGCCCTGCCGGAAGCCGCCAGAATCCAGGCGCTGCGGCTGGCCGAGACTGTCGCCGCCATTCTGCGCCACCGGCCCAACCTCCCGCTGACCGTCGATCCGGTCGAATTCCGCGGCTACCAGTACCATACCGGCATCTGCATGACGCTTTTTGCGCCGGGCCGTCAGGCAGAGCTGGGCCGGGGCGGGCGTTATCTCTGCGGCGATACCGAACCAGCAACCGGCATCACGCTCTACCCCGACACGATCGTCCAAGCCGCACCCGACCGCGCCCTGCGCCCGCGCCTCTATCTGCCCTTTGGCACCGCGCCGGAGACCGCCGCCGCATGCCGGGCCAAGAATTTTGCTACCGTGGCCGGGCTGACGCTAACCGCCGCCCCTCGAGAAGAGGCTTCCCGCCTCGGTTGCAGCCATGTTTATCTGGACGGGGCAATTGCCCCGCTGCTTTAAGGAATTCAAATGACCAACGTAACGATCATCGGCGCGCAATGGGGTGACGAGGGCAAGGGCAAAGTGGTGGACTGGCTCGCCAGCCGCGCCGACATTGTCGTGCGCTTCCAGGGCGGGCACAATGCCGGACACACGCTCGTCGTCGGTGAGCAGACCTACAAACTCTCACTGCTCCCCTCGGGATTGGTGCGTGGCAAGCTCGGCATTATCGGTAACGGCGTTGTCGTAGACCCCGTTGCCCTGCTGGCGGAAATCGGCCGTCTCACGGCGCAGGGCCTGTCCGTCACGCCGGAAACTTTGCGCATCGCCGACAATGCCCCACTGATCCTGCCCTTACATGCAGCGCTGGACAGCGCCCGCGAAACCGCCCGCGGCGAGCGCAAAATCGGCACTACCGGGCGCGGCATCGGCCCCGCGTATGAGGATAAGGTTGCCCGCCGGGCGATTCGCATCTGCGACCTCGCTGAGCCGGAAACCCTCTCCGCCAAGCTCGATGAACTGCTGCTGCACCATAACACGCTGCTCGCCGGCCTCGGCGCACCAACCTTCGATAAGGCCGAACTGCTCGCCAGCCTTCTGGAACTGGCGCCCAAGATCCTGCCTTACGCGGAACCGGTCTGGGAGCGCCTGGCGCTCGCCCGGCGCGAAGGCCAGCGGATCCTCTTTGAAGGCGCGCAGGCGGTGATGCTGGATGTCGATCACGGCACCTACCCCTTCGTCACCTCGTCCAACACGGTCGCCGGGACTGCCGCCTCGGGCAGCGGCGTCGGCCCTGATGCTGTGGGCCGCGTGCTCGGCATCGCCAAAGCCTACTGCACCCGCGTTGGCTCAGGTCCCTTCCCAACCGAGTTACACGACGAAACCGGACGCTCGCTCGGCGAACGCGGCCACGAATTCGGCACTGTGACGGGACGCAAGCGCCGTTGCGGCTGGTTCGATGCCGCACTCGTCCGCCAAGCCGTCAAGGTCGGTGGCATCAACGGCCTGGCCCTAACCAAGCTGGACGTGCTCGACGGGTTCGCCGAGCTGAAAATTGGCGTTGGCTACCGGATCAACGGCGAGGTCTTCAAACACCTGCCCGCAGGCGTGGCGGCCCAGGCTGCCGCGGAACCAATCTACGAGACGCTGGAAGGCTGGAGCGGTTCGACACGCGGTGCGCGTTCCTGGGCCGAGCTTCCAGCCGCTGCGGTGAAATACGTCAAGCGCGTAGAGGAACTGGTGGAAGCCCCTGTCACCCTGCTCTCGACCAGCCCCGAGCGCGACGACACGATCCTGATGCAGGACCCGTTTGCCGGTTAAATCCCTCCTTGCCGATGGGCCGGGGCAAGCGCATTGCGATTTGCCTCTGCTCGTCGGCGCTTGCGCGTCGTCGTTCCCTTGGTCAAGCCGGGCATCATGACGCGTCAATCCTTTCCAAACCAACTCCTCTGCAGCCTTGATGCCGGGATAAGCCTGCTCTCCAAATGTGGCGTAAGTGAATCCTTCATCCGTTTCGCCGTTGTCGGCGTGATGGGTTTTTGCTGGGATACCGGCACCGTTTACGCGCTGCGCCACCTTACCGGACTCTATGTCGCCGGTACGCTTGGCTTCTTTGTGGCCGCCACCGCTAACTGGGCGGCAAACCGTCTCTGGACCTTCCGCGACCACGACCACGCTGCGCCGCACATTCAGTGGGCGAAATTCCTTGTCGCGAATCTGGTTGGTTTCGTTTTTAATCGCGGAACATTTTTTGCACTTATCTCAATAAACACACTCTGCCGAAACCAACCCATATTCCCGATTATCGCAGGATCCGCAGCCGGACTCTGCTTCAATTATTTTCTTTCCAAAAGATTGGTATTTAGTTAATACAACCTCAAGTGTCCGGTTCTCCGGTAAAAACAACCTTGAGGCGATTTTTGAATGGCAGAGCTTCGCGCATCCGCCGGGATCGACCACCGCAGAATATGTTCCAATCAATCTTCGATTGCAAAGAGTTTTTGGCTTTCTTCTTCCTGGTCTTTTTGCGTTGTCGATTTTATTTCGGTTGTATCGCCCCCACTGGTTGGCAGCCTGCTCCGGCAAACCACTGAAAACCTCCAGAGAAACCTCTCATTCTGGGGGTTGTTATCGGTATTCACCGTACTGCTGCTCGCCTCACACGGCGGCTACCATAGGGAGCGGAGAATCCCCCCGCGTAAGCAGACCCAACTTGCGATAAGCTGTTTCCTGGCAACCAGCCTCGCCATGCTCTCCATGGCCGTCCTGCTCGGCCACGGCCACATCCTACTGCGCCGTTGGACAGGCATCGACCTCGTCGCGACCCCATTTATCCTGAGTTACGCCAGAGCCAGCCTGACCAAAAAAATCGCGACGGAGCGGAGCACGTCGCAAAGCAGTGGGCCCCTGGTTGTCTGCTACGACCACTTCCCCCATGATTTACCGCGCGCCCTGAGGGAGCAACAGATTTCCGACCGGATTTCGGGCGTTCTATATCTCTCCCCCGACCACACCCGGGATACGAAGCAAATCTGGCCGGTACTCCCCGACATCCAGACGCTTCTGGAAACCATTCCCACCAAGCATATTCAGGACATCGTCTTCATCCAGCATCCCGAGCTCGACGCCCTGGCAGCAACTCTCCACCAGGACCTGCTCGCCGATCTGCTCACCTATCCCACACGCATCTGGCTGGCCTTCGACCTAGCCCCGAACCTGCCCAATATGCTGAAAGACCGAGTAGGCTCCTGCAAAATCATCCCCGTCGCCACAGACAACCTGGTGAGCTCGCTGAACCTGGCAAAACGCGCGTTCGATCTAACCGGCGCAGTGCTTTTGCTCCTCATATTTTTGCCCATCCTGCTGATTTCCGTAGGTCTGGTAAAAGCCAGCGGCGCCGGCCCGGTAATCTTCAGACAAACCCGTACCGGCGCTCAAGGACGCCAGTTCACCGTGCTCAAATTTCGGACGATGACCCACGACCCCGCGCGACACTTCGCGCAAGCCGAGCCAAACGACCCTCGAATCACAAAAATAGGCCGCTTCCTGCGGCGCAGCTCGCTGGATGAACTGCTGCAACTTTTTAATGTGATCAAAGGCGACATGTCCCTGGTTGGCCCCCGCCCACATGCGCCGGAAACCCAGGTCGAGGGGGTCACCTTCGAGAACGCAGTGCGCCAATATCGCCTGAGGCATCGCGTGCGACCAGGCATCACCGGCCTGGCGCAAATCCGTGGCCAGCGTGGAGCGACACCCGCCATCAGCATACTCGAACAGCGTCTGGCGAGCGACCTGGAATATATCCAATCCTGGTCCCTCTGGCTCGACATCTCAATCCTGTTCAACACCCTGCCGACTGTCTTCGTGCAAACCAATGCGTGGTGAGGATGACACCTCCCCCCGGCTGATCGCAGGACAGCGCCCAACGCTCGACGCCTACGACGCCGACATCATCATCCTGGCCCTGAACCGTCTCTTAGAAACCACGGAGGCGATAAAATCGGCCCTGTCGCAGCGTGGACTCGCCTTCCATGTCACCATCCTCGATCAAGGTTCAGAGCCCGAAACCCTCGATGTCCTGACACGGACATTCGCAAAAACCCGAAACCTCGCGCTCTATGCGAGCCCCAAAAATTTTGGCGTAGCCGGAGGGCGCAATCTCGCGACCGCTCTGGGACATGGCCAGATCATCCTGGCCCTCGACAATGACGCAACCTTTTCCCACGCCTGGATTGCCGCGCGCGCATGCCGGGCATTCCGCTATAACCCCGCCCTGGGCGCGCTGGGCTTTGGCATCCTGGCTGCCGACGGCCTGACCCCGGACAAATCGAGCTGGGGCTACCCCGAAAGGTTACTGCCCCGCTTCGGAGAACGTTTTGATACAACAACTTTTGTTGGCGCCGGGCACGCCATCCGCCGCATCACCTGGGGCGCCGCCGGGGGCTACGACCCCTCCTTTTTCTTCACCTGGGAGGAATATGATTTCTGCCTCAAAGCCATCGCCCTGAACTGGCGCATCGAGTATGATGGCTCTCTCACCATCCGTCACAAAGTATCGCCTGACGCGCGCATCGGCTGGGATGCGGCGCGCATGACCCATTTTGTCCGCAACCGCCTGCTCATCGGCCGCAAATGGGGCGCGTCCTGGCTCGGCCTGGCGCCACGCATGCTGGGCTATCTGGTCAAGGCCATGCGCAATGGATGTTTCCCTGCTGCACTCGAGGGCATCGCCGCCGCCTTTCAGGCCGCCCCGCCCCAGCGGCGCAGAATGACCCCCGCCATGCGCCACTATCTCTACCTCAACGAAACCCGCTATCGCGGATCCTGGCCAGAGCGCCTGCGCCGCGAGGTACTCGGCCACCTCAAAACCAGCCCGTAACAGCGCTACCGCGCCAGGGGATGATGCGCTTGGACCAAACGTTGCAGACGCTCTGCCAGAACATGCGTGTAAATCTGCGTGGTTGCGATGTCCGCGTGTCCCAACAGCATTTGTAGGCTGCGCAAATCAGCCCCATGCGCCAGCAGATGCGAGGCAAAAGAATGGCGCAGCACATGCGGCGACAGCCGCGCCGAATCGATATTCGCCCTCCCCGCCACCTGCTTCAGCAACAAAGAAAAACCCTGCCGCGTCATCGCCTGAGTTGGATTGCGGCCGCTGAAGAGAAAACGCGGCGGCGCTTTTGGCTTAGGTCCAGCCTCGCGCAGTCGCATGGCCGCCGCCTTCGCAATATCGGAAAGCGGAACGATCCGCTCCCGCCCGCCTTTGCCCTTGACCAACAGAACGGCTGCATCCGTGGATAAAGCCGCCGCAGGCAAAGCCAGCAACTCCGAGACGCGCAACCCCGTGGCATACAGAATCTCCAGCCCCGCACTCGCCTTCAAGCCAGGCTTGCCGGACATCTCTCGCGCCGCCTGCAAAAGCTGTTCAACCTCCACTTCACTCAGATATCTCGGCAGGCTTTGGGGGAGGCGCGGGAAAGACCGGTCCGCCGCCGGATTATCCGCCCGAATCCCCTCACGCAACAGAAACAGAAAAAACTGCCGTAAGCTCGAGAGGCGCCTCGCTTGCGTGCGGGCAGACATTCCAATCCGGTGCAGCGATTCGAGATACCCGCCCACCTGAGCGGCCTGCGCCTGTCCCGGCGCAACGCCTTCCACTTGTAAAAAAGCGGCAAAATCCTCAAGATCCGCCGTGTAAGCGGCAAGCGTATTGCGCGCCGCGCCGCGCTCGGCGGCCAGCATTTCCAAAAAAGCCTCGCTGTGACCATCTATCGCCATGCTGATCTTGTGATAAGCCACTCTAGCAATGCGACTCAACAGCGAAATTCTCCCCGATGCCGACCGGAGCATCGTCCTCGTCGGCCTCATGGGCGCCGGCAAGACCGCCATTGGCAAACGCCTGGCGGCGCAGCTTGGCTTGCCCTTTTTCGACGCCGACCAGGAAATTGAGCGCGCTGCGGGCATCACGATCGCCGAGATTTTTGCCAAGCACGGTGAGACCTATTTCCGCGCGGGCGAGAAGCGCGTGATCCAGCGGCTGTTAAGCAATGGCCGAATCGTACTCGCCACGGGTGGCGGGGCCTTCATGGACCCCGAAACCAGAGCGAACATCCGCGAACGGGCAATTTCCGTCTGGCTCCGCTGCTCCCTGCCGATTTTGCTGCAAAGAGTACAAGGGCGTACCCACCGCCCCTTACTGAACGTTGGCGATCCCGCTGAAATTCTGCAACGTCTGCTGAACGAACGCGGCCCGCTCTACGCTCAGGCCGATATTACTGTCGAAGGCTCAGAGGATCCCCCAAACGTGACCACCAGCAATGTACTTGACGCACTTGCCGCCTACACATCCCCTCGCCGGGTAGAGGTTAAACTCTCCCAAAGTCGCTACGAGGTGCTGGTCGGCGACAATCTACTCGTCCGCGCCGGCACGCTGATCGCCCCGGTCCTGCCGCAGCCGCGCTGCGTCATCATCACAGATGAAACCGTCGCCGCCCTGCATCTGCCAACGTTACAAAACAGCCTGACCGAGGCCGGCATCAGCCACTCGGTGCTGACCGTCCCTCCTGGTGAACCCTCGAAAAATCTGCAAACCTGGCAGAAGCTCGTCGATTCGCTGCTCACGCAAAAGGTGGACCGGCATACGACTATCATCGCCCTCGGTGGCGGCGTCGTCGGCGATCTGGCAGGTTTTACCGCCGCCGCCACTCTGCGGGGATTGCCATTCATCCAGATCCCGACAACACTTCTCTCCCAGGTCGATTCCAGCGTCGGCGGCAAGACCGGCATCAACGCGCCGCAGGGCAAAAATCTGATCGGCGCATTCCACCAACCGAATCTCGTCATTGCCGATACCGGTGTCCTGGCCAGCCTGCCGCTGCGCGAGCGCCGCTCAGGCTATGCCGAAATCGTCAAAGCCGCACTGATTGCCGATGCCCCATTCTATGAATGGTGCGAGACCCACGCCGAAACCATGTTGAACGGCAATTTTTCCCTCATGGCTGAAGCCGTGCAACGCGCTGTGCATTTCAAAGCCGAGGTCGTCGGCGATGATGAGCGCGAAACCAAGCCCAACAATGGCCGCGCCTTGCTCAACCTTGGCCACACCTTCGCTCACACGCTCGAAGCCGAAACCGGATATGGCAAGGGATTGCTGCACGGCGAGGCCGTGGCAATCGGCCTGGTCTTGGCGACACATCTCTCCGCCGCCCTTGATCTCTGCCCGCAAGAGGACACCAGCCGCGTCGCGGCGCACCTACAGAGTGTCGGACTGCCGACGCAAATCGTCGGTCTCCCCACGGAAAATCTGCTCGGACACATGAAGCAGGACAAAAAAATGCGAAATGGCAAGCTGACCTTCGTGCTGACGCGCGGCATTGGCCAAGCTTTCACCAGCAGCGATGTGCCCGAAGAAGCTGTCCGCGCCACATTACTGGCCAACGGCGCAGTTTAGCAGCAATATCCGGTCCAGGTGAGCCGGAATGTTCAACTTAACCGGATCAAATTGCTCGCCAAAACATTAATGGAGCGGTTCAGTGTGACCGAAAAAACGTCCTATTCCGCGCCGCCGCTGCTCAAGACTGCGCCTGCTCCGGCCTCAGGACGACGCACCCTGTCGGCCCGCCGGAAAGCCTGCCGCAGGCGTTCACGGCATCTTCATGCTGCAGCCCAACCACACGGGCCCGGTATTCAGTCCGGCCAGAGGCGCGAACGGAAACCACCATCGGCTGACCGTTGACCAACATCTGCACGGCGGAAAGCTCGGCAATCCCCAGCGCCGCCCTTGCGTTGGCAGAGCTGCCATAAGCCCCGACCTGAATCGCCCAGCCGCTATGCCGGGGCGCTGCATATTGCGGCGGCGGCGAAGTGGGCCGCGTGTCCGCCATCGCGGGCTGGATGATCGAGAAAGACGGGTGCACCGCCGGCCGCAGCGGAGGCGGTGCCGGTAAGGGAGCTGAAACGGGCTGCGCCTGGATGGGCGCGGAGGAATAAAGCGATGATTCGGATGGCGAGGGCGGCACAATCGCCGCCACCTGAACCGGGGCAATCGGATTCTCCGGCGCTTGCGGCTGCGGCGCTTCAGGGACAAAACCCGCAGGGAGAATGCCTGGCGCCTCACTGGCGGGCAGCGTATTCAGAGCAATTTCGTCCGCGCTGGAACGATGCTGCGGATAGTACCCCTGGATATTCGGGGCGATCATCGCGACGTAGTTGTTCGTCTCCTGCGGCAACGGGGTGTGGTTGTTCATATAGGAATTCAGCCGCCCTGGCCCGGCATTGTATGCCGCGAGAAAGCCCGGGTCCCCATAAACCTCGTACATCTCATGAATATAGGCTGTCCCCGCCATGATATTGTTGTAGGGATTGAACGGATCGCCCCCTAATCCATAGCGCGATGCCATTTCCTGATAGGTGTCTGGCTCCAGCTGCATCAACCCCATG
>DAOMCN010000044.1:0-9552 GCA_035427885.1 Acidocella sp.
ACCGTAGTCACCCGCGAGCACCGCGATCACCAGAGCTAGTACCAGAGCGGCACCGAGACCTATGAATTTGAACATATCGATTTCCCTTAATAGCTATGCGGATCGTTGACGACAGTTTCCACCTTCACCTTGCCGCGCATCACGTAGTAGCACCACGAGGTGTAAGAGAGGATGATCGGCACGAAGAAGGCAGCGAAACCCAGCATCCAGGACAGGTTGTAGAGGCTTCCGGTTGAATTCCAGACCGTCAGGCTCTGATTCAGATTGGTCGTGGAGGGCATCAGGAAGGGGAACATGGAGAGGCCGACCGTGCTGATCGTGCCGATCCAGGAGACCGCACCCAGCCACCAGCCGACAATCGGCAGGCGCATCGCGAGTGCAGCCGGGCCCAACAGCATACCCACGAAGCCGAGCGCCGGAGCAAGCCAGAGGATCGGATAGGCGTGGTAGTTGTTCATCCAGCCACCCGCCTGAACGGCCACGGTCTGACCCGAAATCGGGTTCGCCGCCATATTCGGATCCCCCGCGGTCAGCACAAAGCCGTTCATGTGGGCAACCCACAGACCGCCAACCGCGAAGATCACCGCCGCAACCAAGCCGCCGCCGATGGCATAGGCACGTGCCCGGCCATAGATCGGCTCCTCGCCGCGCAGCATGAGCATCGCGCCGCCCTGATAGATCGACAAGGAGAGCGACATCACGCCGCACATCACTGCGAACGGGTTGAGCAGGTAGCTAAGGAAGGACTCGTCCTGAAAATACTGACCAGTCCAGCTATAATGGTAGCCGACACCTTCAAGGATATTGCCAATGGCAGCGCCATAGACGATCATCGGCAATGCGCCGGAGGCGAGGAAGGCCCAGTCCCAGCTCTCACGCCAGGCGTTAGCGCTCACCTTGGAGCGATACTCGAAGGCCACCGGGCGGATAATCATGCTGAAGAGCAGCAGGATCATGACCACGTAAAAGACCGAGAAGGAGGTGGCGTAGAGGGTCGGGAAGGCGGCAAAGATCGCGCCGCCGCCGAGGATGAACCACACCTGGTTACCGTCCCAATGCGGGCCGATGATGTTGAGCGCTGTGCGGCGTTCGCCATCCGTCTTGCCAACGAAGCGCAGCAGCGTGCCCACGCCCATGTCCATGCCGACCATAACCGCGAGGCCAGTCAACAAAACACCCAGCAGAACCGCCCATATGATCTTTAGAGCTACGTAAATTTCCATCTTATAAAACTCCTGTTGGCTCTGCTTAGGTTATTGCCAAGACTTGTCGGCAAAGCCGGGTTTTGCGAACATCGGTGCGCCCTCGGCAGCAGCCGGGGTAGTGTGTGCACCGTGATCTTCCGGGCCAAGGCGAGCGAATTTGAACATCAAATACAGCTCGGCCGCGATGAACGTGCTGTACAGAAGCGCAAACCCGATGAGCGAGAAGATCATGTAGCCTACCGCATGGGAAGACGCGGCCTGGAAGGTCGGCAGCCAGCCGAAAACGCTCCAGGGCTGACGACCCGCTTCCGCCGTGATCCAACCAAATTCGCAGGCCAGGATCGGGAGCGGGATCGACCAGACGCTCAACTTGAGCAGCATCGGGTGCTTCTGGATCTCGTTCTTGAGGCTGTAATATGCCGCAAAGGCGAAGAGCGCCGCGAAGTAGAAGCCCAGAGCCATCATGATACGAAACGCCCAAAAAGTAACGAACACATTCGGGATCGTATCTTTTTCGGTCTGCTGCACAATCGCGTCCTGATTGGCCGGGGTGATCTGCGTCAGATCCTGGTTCGGGGCGTTCTTCTGCGCAAGGAAGCCATAGCCCATGTCGTTTTCGTACTGCTTGAACGTCGCCAACGAGGCAGCGTCATGCGTCAGGCCATATTGCTGTAACGCGTTGATCGCCTTGATGCCGTTGAGAATCTTCGGCGCCGAAGCGGCTTCCAGATCAATCAGGCCGGGGATCGGCGTCGTGAAGGAGTGCGCCACCAGCGGGGTCAGCACGTACGGAATGCCGATTTCAAACGTATTGCTCTGAGTTGCGTCGTTCGGCAGCGCTGCGATCAGCCAAGGAGCTTCCGGCGGGGTGCTGGTGTGCCACAGGCCTTCGATCGCGGCGATCTTGGTCGGCTGGACGAGATAGTCGAGACGGCCCAGTGCGTCACCCAACGTCACCACGGCGACGGTAGAGATAATGCCGAAGATAGCAGCCATGCGGAAGGAGCGCGCGGCCAGTTCCTTATGGCGGTTGCGCAGCATGTAATAGGCGCTGATGCCCATGACGAACATGGCACCAGAGACGAAGCCGGCGATCGAGGTGTGCACGAACTTCGCCTGCGCGTCCTCGGAGAAGATGAGGTTCACGAAGCTGTTGAACTGCATGCGCATCGTGTTGGGGTCGAAGCTCGCTCCTTCCGGGTTCTGCATGAAGCCGTTGGCAATCAGGATCCACAGCGCGGAAAGGTTCGATGCCAGCGCCACCAGATAGGTCACGGCCAGATGCGCCGGCTTGCTGAGGCGGTCCCAGCCAAAAAACATCAGGCCGATCAGGGTCGATTCCATGAAGAAGGCCATCAGCCCCTCAATCGCGAGTGGGGTGCCGAACACATCCCCGACGAAATGCGAAAACATCGACCAATTGGTGCCGAATTCGAACTCCATCGTCAGGCCCGTGGCGACGCCAATGGCGAAGTTGAGGCCAAAGAGCTTGCCCCAGAAATGGGTCATCTCCTTGTAAATTTCTTTGCCTGTGATGACGTAGGTGGTCTCCATGGCCGCCAGCATGACGGTGAGACCCAGCGTCAGCGGGACGAAAAGGAAGTGGTAGAGCGCCGTCAGTGCAAACTGCATACGGGACAGATCTACGACACTAGGGTCTATTAAAGGCATTGCGAATGCTCCTGTTGGCGACTTTTGTTATGTACAACCTCGCTAGCCCCTAGCAGGTGCGACACAAGATTGATTTGATATAGGTCAAGTTCAAAGGATCGTGCCTTCAGACATGGTCTGAACCCTGTCCATCAATTCCAACCCAGATGAACGGTGTGTAATATATAAGACGGTTTTGCCCTCTAGAACCGCGGCCAGGTCGCGCAGCAGTTCGCGCTCGGTCACCGGGTCCAGCCCCTCGGTCGGCTCGTCCAGAATCAGCCAAGGCGCGTCGCGCAGGACGGCGCGCGCAATCGCCACTCGCCGCGCCTGCCCGCCCGAGAGGCGTATCCCCGCCTCGCCGACAACGGTGTCCAGCCCCAGTTTTTGTGCGCGCACGAAGCCGGCGAGCTGCGCCACCTCCAGCGCATGCCAGAGTTCGCCCTCGCTGGCGTCGCCCTTGGCGAGGAGCAGGTTGTCGCGGACCGTGGTGTGGAACAGGTAACTGCGCTGGGAGACCACCGTGATGTAAGCCGCCATGTCCTCGCCGCGGTAGTCGCGCAGGTCGTACCCGCCAAAACGCGCGGTGCCCGACTGGTATTCGTTAAAGCGCAGCAACAGGTTGATCAGGCTGGTTTTGCCCGCTCCGGTGCGGCCCATGATGGCGACACGGCTGCCTTGCGGAATGTGCAGATCCAGGTTTTCGAGCGCCCAGTCCGCGCCATCCACATAGCGCAGGCAGACGTCGCGTAGATCGAGGTCGAAGTTCCCCGGCCTGGGCGAAGGGGTGGCTGGCGGGGTGATGGCTGGCTCCTGGTCGGCGAGTTGGAAAATCCGCGCCGCCGCGAGGCGCATCTGGCCGAGATACTGGAAGGCCAGCGGCAGCGGGATCACCGCCTCGAACGCCGCCATCGAGCCCAGCGCCAGCATCGGCAGGTCCGGCACGGCCAAGGTGCCCGCCGCCACACGAGTCATCGCAGCGATCGTCACGCCGAGCAGGGTGAGATTGCCGAGCAGCCCGGAAGCCGCGCTGCTAAAGCCGGTCAGCACGCTTAATCCCGCCTGGCGCGCAATCAACCGCTCCTGCAGCGCATCGGCGCGCTCCTGCAGCGCGGGGGCTGCGTTGTAGCTCAGCAACTCGCCCATGCCCTGAATCGCGTCCACCATCTCGGCGCGCAAGGCGGCGTTCAGCGTCGTGACCTCGGCGCTGGACGCGCTGCCAAGGGTTAACGTCAGCAGCGGCAGCGCCAGACCAGTCAGCACCAAGCCGAGCGCGAGCACGCCCGCCGCCGTCCAGGAGAAACATCCAAAGAACAGCACCATCAGCAGGCCGGAAATCCCCGCCACGATGAACGGCGTGAATACGCGCAGGTAGAAGAGGTTCAGCGTGTCGATATCGGCGACGATGCGCGAGAGCAGATCCGCCGCACGGATGTTTTGCAGCGCCGCCGGGGCGAGTGGCTCCAGGCGCGTGTAGAACCACACGCGCAAGGCTGCGAGCAGGCGAAAGGTCGCATCATGCGTGACCAACCGCTCGGCATAGCGCGAACCAACGCGCAACGTGGCGAAAAAGCGCACGCTCGCGGCGGGAGTGAAGAAGTTAAACTTGTTCTGTACCGCGTAGGAAGAAACCCCCGCCACCGCGCAGGCGGTCAGAAACCAGCCCGAGAGGGTCATCAGGCTGAAATTGGCGATAATCGTCAACGTGGAGAGCGCGATGCCACCCCACATCCAGTTCCGGTACGGCGCGAACAGGCGCAACAAGCGGATCAGATCGCGCATGGTGCAACTTCCCCATAGTAGGCGCGACTTAAGGCGCGATACGGTCCCTCCGCGGCAAGAAGCGCCTCGGGCGTCCCCGATTCCACCACCTTGCCTTCGTCCAGCACCAGAATTTGATCCGCCCGCTCGGCTAGCGCCAACCGATGCGCAATCAGGATCACCGTGCGGCCTCGGGTCAGATCTGCGATCGCGTCCAGCACCAGCGCCTCGCTCTCCAGGTCCAGATTCGCTGTGGCCTCATCGAGAATCAGCAGTTGTGGGTCTTTCAGGAAGGCGCGGGCAAGGGCGATGCGCTGAATCTGCCCGCCGGAAAGCCCCTGCCCGAGATCGCCGATAACCGTCTCGAAACCTTGGGGCAGCGCCTCGATGAATTCCAGCGCTCGCGCATGGGCCGCCGCCTCGCGCAGCGACGCCAGATCAGCGTCGGGCCGTCCGAGGCGGATATTGGCGGCAATACTGCCCTGAAACAAGCGCGGATTCTGCGGCACCCAGGCCAGATTCTGCCACCACGCCTCAGGCGGAATATCCGCGAGATCGACCGCACCATTAATTGTGACCGCGCCCCGCGTCGGACGGACGAAGCCCAGCAGCAGGCGCGCCAGCGTCGTTTTGCCCGCGCCGCTGGCGCCGACAATCGCGGTAATCTTCCCGGCCTCAAAACGGCAGGTCATGCCCTGCAACACAGGTGGCCCCTCCGCATAGGCACATTCCACAGCAGCACATTCCAGCGCAATCGCCTCAAATTCCGGCGCACCCCCCGCCGGAACCTCGCCCACGGGCAGGTCGAGAATGGCAAAAATCCGCCGCGCCGCGGCAATCGCGGTCATGCGCGCATGGTAATGCACTGACAGCCCACGCAGCGGAACAAAATACTCCGGCGCCAACAGCAGCACCAGAAAGGCCGGATAAAACGTAATGTGCCCATGGATCAGCCGCGCGCCAAATAAGACCGCGACCAACGCAATCGCCAGGCTGGCAAAAAACTCCAGCGCCGCAGAGGTCAGGAACGCAATGCGCATCGCTGCCATCGTCGTCTTGCGGTAATCATCCGAAATTTGGGTGGCGATCTGGATCTCGTCGCGCGCACGGCCAAACAGCTTCAGCGTCGTCAGGCCTTGCAGCACATCCAGAAAATGCGTGCTCAACAGCAACAGCTTCTGCCACTGACGCTGGTTAATCGCCTCCGCCTTGTAGCCGATATACACCATGAAAAACGGCACCAGCGGCCCGGTGACGAGCAAGATAATGCCGCTGATCCAATCGGTTGGGAAAACCAACGTCAAAATCGCCAGCGGCACCGCAACCACCAACGCCATCTGCGGCACATACCGCGAAAAATACGGCTCCAGCGCCTCAACGCCCTCAATCATCACCCCGGCAAGGTCAGCACTCTGTTCCCCCGCAGCATGAACCGGGCCAAGCCGCAAAATACGCGCCAATAAAACCTGCCGCAAATACGTCTTGATCCGCCCGCTGGCCCGAAACGCAACAATCTCCGCGGCCCAAGACAATCCCGCACGGACGAAAAACAACCCAAACACCAACCAAAGCAAAAACGTAACCTGCGCCACCGACTCATGCCGGAACGCAACACGGTTGATCACCTGCGCCAGCAAAACCGCCTGCACAATAATCAGCAGCCCAGCCGCCACACCTAAATAAATACTTCCATAAAGCGCGCCTCGCGTGCGTCGCCCCTCCGCCATCAACCGCGGATCCATACGCTCAGCACCAGATTTTTTGCTTGCCATAGCAAAAGCCTGGCCCTGTAGCACACCCCAGTCCAGCCCTCCAAACACACAGATTTCGGGGCGGTGAAAGTAAGGCAAGCAAGTCCAGGGGCGATGCCCCTGGACTTGCTTCCTCCCCTTTACCGCCGGAAAGCCTCCGTGATTTGGTCGAGCACTGTGGGGTCTTCGATGGTGCTGGGGATGGCTGGGGTTTCTCCGTTAGCGATTTTGCGCATGGTGGCGCGCAGGATTTTACCCGAGCGGGTTTTGGGCAGGCGCGGCACGACGAGTGCGTCGCGGAAGGCGGCGACGGGGCCGATTTTTTCACGCACAAGCGCGACGAGTTCAGCTTCAACTTCGCGTGGGGGGCGGTTGACGCCGGCCTTAAGGACAACGAGGCCGAAGGGAATTTCGCCTTTGAGCGAATCGGCACGGGCGATGACGGCGCATTCGGCGACGTCTCGGTGTCCGGCGAGGATTTCTTCCATTGAGCCGGTGGAGAGGCGATGGCCGGCGACGTTGATAACATCGTCGGTGCGGCCCATGATCCAGACATCGCCATCGTCATCAACCATTCCAGCGTCGCCAGTGCGGTACCATCCGGGGAAGCTGTCGAGGTAGGCCGCGCGGTAGCCTTCCTCGTTGTTCCACAGGGTTGGGCCGCAGCCGGGGGGAAGCGGAAGTTTGACCGATAGGTTGCCGATCTCGCCTGGCGGCAGCATGTCGCCTGCTTCGTCGAGCGCGTGGACATCGTAGCCAGGCGAGGGGCGGCCGCCCGAGCCGGGTTTAAAGGGCGAGAGTCCGAGACCAAGGAAGCGCGCGGTGATCGGCCATCCGGTTTCGGTCTGCCAGTAATTATCGATTACCGGCTTATTTAGCAGCTTTTGTATCCAGATGGCAGTTGGCGGGTCGCAGCGTTCGCCCGCGAGGAAGAGGGCCTGCATCCCCGAGAGGTTGTATTTGCCTATGAAAAGGCCCTCCGGGTCCTGCTGTTTGATGGCGCGCAGGGCGGTGGGCGCGGTGAACATGGTCTTCACCTTGTGCTGTTCAATAACGCGCCAAAACGCACCAGCGTCGGGCGTGCCGATGGGTTTGCCCTCATAGATGATCGAGGTGGCGCCGATAAGCAGCGGTCCATACACGACGTAGGAGTGTCCCACTGCCCAGCCGACATCCGCGGCGGCCCACATCACTTCACCGGGACCAACGCCAAAGATCATTTCCATCGTCTGCGCCAGGGCGACGGCATGGCCGCCATTGTCCCGTACGACACCTTTGGGGCGTCCGGTAGTGCCCGAGGTGTAGAGGATATAGAGCGGGTCGGTCGCGACCACGGAAACCGGGGCGTGCGGCGCCGCGGCGGCTTCGGCGGCGATGAAGTCATGGTCCAGGCCAGGGGTCATCTCGGCGGCGCAGGCGGGACGCTGGAAGATCAGACAGGCGGAGGGTTTGTGGCTGGAGAGTTTCAGTGCCGCGTCCAGCATCGGCTTGTAGGCAACAACGCGGTTCGGCTCCAGGCCGCAGGAGGCGGCGATGACAACTTTGGGCGCCGCGTCATTGATGCGTGCTGCAAGTTCGGGCGGGGCAAATCCGCCGAAGACCATCGAGTGGATAGCGCCGAGGCGCGCGCAGGCGAGCATCGCGTAGGCGGCCTCGGGCACCATCGGCATGTAGATCACGACGCGGTCGCCCTTGGTCACGCCGAGATTTGCCAGCGCGCCAGCGATTTTCTCAACCCGCGCAAGGGCCTCGGCATAGGTGATATGTTCGAGTCGTTGCGCCATCGGGCTGTCCCAGATGAAGGCGACGCGCTCCCCGTTTCCGGCGTTCACGTGGCGATCGAGACAATTATAGGAGGTGTTCAGCGCGGCACCTGGGAACCATGCGCCATAGGGGCCTTTTGAATCGTCGAAAATCTGTTCCGGGGCTGTATCCCAGTCGATCAGCTTAGCGCAGTTCGCCCAATAGGTTTCCGGATCGGCTTTCCACTGGCCATAGAGTTCGGCGTAATCGGTCATATTGTACTTCCCCAAGGTGTCGGTGGACGTTCTTCGGCCCCGGGGCAAGGCTGAAACGGCGGAGGGCGATTGTTTAAATACGAGCCTTCTGCGGGGTCAGCCGCGGTGCCGGATCTGCCTCTCCTTGAGGCGCGCGCGTCAAATTTTTGTTTTATGCACGACGGAGGCGAAACCGCCCGGGCGCCTTGGCCCGGGCGGGGTTACGGTCAGGTGTTACTTGGTGCCTACGGGGAGCACAGTGGTGCCGTGCGCCTCGTTGATGACATCCGCGGCGCCGAGGTAGAAGGCGAGGAGTGCGGTGATCAGCCCGCCGTAACCGCCAATCGTGGTCAGAGCCGGTGCGCCAAGCAGGGCGCCGAAGCCGAGCAGGAAGAAGGTCGGGGTCAAGGCGAGGAAGACGAGCTGCAGCGCGCGGTTGAGCGCGAAGCTGGCAATCAGCATGACAGCGGTGAGCGCGCCCCAGACCAGCAGGTACCAGCCAATGGCAGCGGCGGGAACGCCCGCGCCGAAGAACTTGGCGAACAGCGCAAAGCTCCACCAGAACGCGCCATACGAGCAGAAGGCAACGAAGCCAAAGGTGTTGCCTTTGACCATTTCCATCAACCCGGCGAAGAACTGGGCGGTGCCGCCAAAGGCAAAGGCCATCGCCAGCACGAGGGGAACGGCAGTGCCGGGCAGAAGACCGGCATTGGCCATGCTCAGGAGCCAGGTCGTGAGCGCGAAGCCGAAAAGTCCGAGGGGGGCTGGGTTAGCAAGTTTCATAGACGTTCTCCTTGTTGTTTTCGATCTATTATTGATGTTGTCCTCGGGCCCGCGAATCCCGGCGGCGCGATGCGGCCGGGAGCACAAGCCGGAAAGTCAGGATTTTGCACCAACCGGGAGCACGGTGGTGCCATGCGCCTCGTTGATGACATCCGCGGCGCCGAGGTAGAAGGCGAGGAGTGCGGTGATCAGTCCGCCGTAACCGCCGATCGTGGTCAGAGCCGGCATGCCCAGGACTGGCGCCAGGCCGAGCAGGAAGAAGGTCGGGGTCAGGGCGAGGAAGACGAGCTGCAGCGCGCGGTTGAGCGCGAAGCTGGCAATCAGCATAACAGCCGTAAGCGCGCCCCAGACCAGCAGATACCAGCCAACGGCAACGCCGGGAACGTCCGCACCGAAGAATTTGGC
>DAOMCN010000045.1:0-9482 GCA_035427885.1 Acidocella sp.
AATTAATATGGATTTTCAAGGAAATAACGATAACATCCTGTTATTAAATTATAGTAGCACTTGGGTTGTTTCACCGACAGATTTATCTCGGTAAATCGTGAACGGCCATTGGCCGTGTTTATAAATATAAAATTTATTGCGTATATGCTGTCATTATCACTTAAAGATGGTACGATTTTCGAAAATCATGTACGTAAAGTTGTGCTGCGCTGGAGCGTGGCGGTTCTCTGCCTGTCGAGAGGGGGGTTGGATTTTAACGGTTAGCACCCGACTACCGCGTCAAACGAGCCTAGGCTCGCGCAGCTGGTTCGCTCGTGTGGGCGCGCTGGTGGGCGGCTTACGCCGGATGTCGGGAGGGCTGTCCGTTCCCCCGGATCTTCTGGAGCGCCTCCTTCTGGACCGTGCGATAGATTTCAGCCGGATCATCAGCGCGATCTCCATTGTCGGACTGGTGACCCTGGTGCTTTTGTTCGTGGATTTTTTCCAGGATGAGGGCCCGCTCCTCAGAAATTCCATCCTCCTCGCGCTGGCCGCCCTTTACTTCGTAATCCTCGCGCAAGGACATGGCTGGCGTCGGCGCAAACGTGCCGTGGTCGAGGACGCCAAGGTCTATATCGGGCGCACCCGAATCTTGCTGGTCCTGCTCGGCCTGCTGTGGGGCGGGTTGATCACCCTGCTGATCCATGATGGTAACGACAGCCAGCGCGCCCTGATTTACGGGATCGCCGTCGGCTGTGTCGCTACCCCGGTACTGGTTTTTCCGGTATCCTGCGCCATCGCCTATTGGCTGCCTGTCTCGATCGGTGTCTGCTTCAGCCTGCTGATCAATTACAGCCTGTATGCGATGCTGGATCTCCTGTCTTTCATCGCGCTGACCGGCTTTTGCATCCTCTACCTCAACCACCGCATGAACGAACGCGCGATCAACGCGCTCCGGCTGGAGGAGAGCAGCGAGGTAATCAAACTCCTGCTACGTGATTTCGAGGAAAGCGCAAGCGACTGGCTATGGGAAACCAACGCGGCGCTGGAGTTGCAACAGGTGAGCAAGCGCCTCGCCCAGGTGGCCCGCCGTCCGGCCGCTGCCCTGCGCGGCACCTTCCCGGACATACTGCTCGGCGGAAAGGCAAGCACCGAGCGCACCCCCGGCTCGCCCGTGGACCGCCTGCTGAGCGCCATCGAGAATCGCTCCCTCTTTCGCGACCTCGTCGTGCCGGTGGCCATCGACGGCGAGGAGCGTTTCTGGTCGCTGACCGGCAAGCCCATCCTGGACAAATGCGGCAACTTCATAGGCTACCACGGCGTCGGCTCGGACATCACCGGCCAGCGCCGCCAACAAGAACAGATCGCCTTCCTTGCGCGTCATGACAGCCTGACCAAGCTGCCCAATCGGATGCTCTTTAACGAAATCCTCCACCAGTCCTGCGAGCGCGCGGAGGAAACAGGGCTGGCCCTGCTTTGCCTGGATCTCGACCAGTTCAAAACCGTGAACGACACGCTGGGCCACGCCACGGGCGATGGCATGCTGGTCGCGGTGGGCGAGCGCCTGCGCGGCTGTATCCGCGATGCCGACGTCGGAGCACGCCTCGGCGGCGACGAATTCGCGATCATTCTCTACACCCGGGACCTCCAGGAGATCAGCGCCGTCGCCGCGCGGCTCGTCGAGCGTATCACCCGGCCCTATCATTTCGATGGCCGCTTGGTGCAGATTGGTGTCAGCATCGGCATCACCCTGGCCCCGCAGGACGGCAAAACTCCAAGCGCGCTAATGAAGAACGCGGACCTCGCCCTTTACCGCGCGAAGGAGGACGGCCGCGGCGTCTGGCGCTTCTACGACCCGCAGATGGACGAGCGGGTACAGGAGCGCCGAACGCTCCAGTCGGCCCTGCGTCAGGCTCTGTCCCGGCGTGAATTCCGCCTGATGTACCAGCCGATCATCGACTTCGCCGAGCGCCGCATCGTCGGCGCCGAGGCGCTGGTGCGATGGCAGCACCCCGAGCGCGGTCTGCTGGGCCCCGGCGAATTCATCGCCCTGGCCGAGGAATGCGGGCTGATCGGCGAGCTTGGCGCATGGGTCCTTCGCGAAGCCTGCCAGGAAGCCGCGCGCTGGCCTGGGCATATCTCGGTGGCGGTCAACCTCTCGCCCCTGCAATTTCGTGATTCCAGCCTGGTCGAGACCATCAGCGCCGCGCTCTCCGGCTCAGGACTACCGCCCAACCGGCTGGAGCTGGAAATCACCGAAACCACAATGCTGGAAACCACGCGCACAACCGTCGATGCGCTGTGGGCACTGCACGACCAGGGCGTGCGCATCGCCCTGGACGATTTCGGCACCGGCTATTCCTCGCTCAGCTATCTCCGGCGTTTCCCCTTCGACAAAATCAAGATCGACAGCTCCTTCATCCACGACCTCGGCTACGAAAAGGACGACAGCTCGATCATCCTGGCGATCATCGGCTTGGCCGAGCGCATGAACATGCTGGTCACCGCCGAAGGCGTCGAGACCGCCGAACAGGCCGAGCTGCTCAACGCCTATGGCTGCAGCCAGGCCCAGGGCTACCTGTTCCACCGCCCTTTATTGCCAGCGGCCTTCGCCGAGACCGTCTCCACCGCCCGAGACTATACCTGGGACGCCAACCCGACCTTCGCCCCTCGCGTCGTCGCCCGATAATTTTCGCCCCCCGCATCGCCGCGCAATAATTTGCGCGCGGTGTGGCAAGCAGCGCGATAACAGGCTTTAATAGCCGCCAATGACCCCGAATGATGCAACAGGCGCAAGCCCCGCGATGGCACAATGGTTCGCCATCAAGGCGAAGCATGAAGACGCGCTGCTTTTCTTCCGCATGGGCGACTTCTACGAGCTTTTCTTCGCGGACGCCCAGGCCGCCTCGGCGGCACTGGACATCGCGCTGACCGCGCGCGGCAAACACCAGGACCAGCCGATACCGATGTGCGGCGTCCCGGTCTCCCAGGCCGAAATGTATCTCTCCCGCCTGATCCGCCGCGGCTTTCGCGTCGCCATCGTCGAGCAGATGGAAGACCCCGCCGAGGCCAGGGCGCGCGGCGCCAAAGGTCCGCTGGCGCGCGACGTGGTGCGCCTGGTGACGCCGGGCACGCTGACCGAAGAGTCGCTGCTGGAGGCGGGGCGCGCCAATTTTCTGGCCGCCATCGTGCGTGAGGGCGCCAACATCGGCATCGCCTGGGCGGACATTTCGACAGGCCTGTTCGAGACCCAGTCCTGTGCCGAACCCGCCCTCGCCGCCGTACTGGGCCGTCTCGACCCCGCCGAGATCCTGGCCTCTGACGCTCTGGACCTTGGCCCCTACGCGCCGCGCCGTGTCGCCACCGCCCGCCTTGCGTTGAGCCTCCCCCCGGATGCCGCCGCCGCGCGGCGGGAGCTGGCGCAGAGCTTCGCCGTCGCCAGCCTGGACGCCTTCGGCAGCTTCTCGGATTTGGAAGCACTCGCCGCCGCCCATGTCCTCGCCTATATCCGCGCCACGCAGATGGGCGCGATGCCCCGCCTCTCGCACCCCGCCTCGGCGGGGGCGCAGGGCCAACTGGAGATGGACGCCGCCACCCGCGCCAGCCTGGAGATTCTCAGCAGCCGCGCCGGAACCGAATCGGGCAGCCTCCTCGCCGCGATCAAGCGCACTGTTAGCGCGCCCGGCGCGCGCTTGCTCAGCGCCTGGCTCGCCGCCCCGCTCAACGACCTGCCCGCCCTGCACGCCCGCCAGACCGCCTGGCTCGCCCTGCGCGATACGGACACTGCTGCCCCCCTGCGCGCCACCTTGCGCGGCGCGCCGGACATGGCCCGCGCCCTGGGCCGCATCGCGCTGGGCCGCACCAGCCCGCGCGACCTCGCCGCCATCGCCGCCACCCTGATCATCGCGACCCAGGCCGCCACCCTGATCCCTCCCGGCGCTTCCATGCTGGACGACGCTGCCCGCGCCCTGAATCCCGCCCCCGGCCTCGCCGCCACCCTTGCCGCCGCGCTGGTCGAACCGGCCCCGGTCAAACTCGAAGACGGCGGCGCGATCAAACTCGGGTTCGACCCCGAGCTGGACGCCGAGCGCGCCCTGCGTGACGACACCCGCCAGGTCATCGCCGCCTTCCAGACCGACCTCGCCACGCGCTACGGCGTCGCCTCGCTAAAAATCCGCCACCACGCGCAGCTAGGCTTCGTCATTGAAGCCCCCGCCGTAGCGGTCGAGAAACTGCGTGAAAACCCGGAACTGATCCTGCGTCAGGGCATGGCCAACGGCGCCCGTTTCACCCACCCCGAGCTCTCCACCCTGGACCAGCGCATCTCGGAAGCCGCCGCGCGCGCCAGCGCCCGCGAGCGCCTCGTATTCGCCTGGCTGGTCAAACAAATCCTCGCCCACGCCGCCGCCCTGGCCGCCTGCGCGGATGCTCTGGCCCTGCTCGACGTGCTGCAATCCGCCGCCACCCTGTCCGCGACAAACCGCTTCTGCCGCCCGACCCTGACCGACGACGAAGCCTTCGAGATCAAATCCGGCCGCCACCCCGTGGTGGAAGCAGCCCTCCCGCCGGGCGTCAGCTTCATCCCCAACCATTGCGACCTCTCCGCCGCCCAGCGCCTGATGCTCCTAACCGGCCCCAATATGGCGGGCAAATCCACCTACTTGCGCCAGAACGCCCTGCTGGTGATCCTGGCCCAGTCCGGCCTGCCGGTGCCGGCGGAAGCCATGCGCCTTGGCCTCGTGGACCAGCTCTTTTCGCGCGTCGGCGCGGCGGACGACCTCGCCTCTGGCCGCTCGACCTTCATGGTGGAAATGATCGAGACCGCGGCGATCCTGCACCAGGCCGGCCCAAAAAGCTTCGTCATCGTCGATGAAATTGGCCGGGGTACCGGCACGCGAGACGGTCTGGCCATCGCCCAGGCGGTATTGGAGACGCTGCATAACGGCAACCGCAGCCGCGCCATATTTGCCACACATTTTCATGAACTTCTCCTCCTCGCGGAGGGCCTGCCGAGGCTCACTGCCTATACCATGCGGGTCAAGGAGTTCCGTGGAGATGTTGTGTTTCTACATGAAGTTGTACGCGGCGCCGCGCAACGCAGCTGGGGTGTGCACGTCGCGCGCCTCGCAGGCGTCCCTGAGCCGGTGGCGAAACGCGCGGAAATCCTCCTGAAAGCGGCCGAGCGTAATGGTTCGGTAACCATCCCCCTGCCACTATTTGCCAATGCCGCCCCAGATCCCAAGTTAGAACCGCCTGAATTCCTCGCCGCACTGACCCAGCTCGACCCAGACCAGATGTCCCCGCGTGAAGCTCTGGAAGCCCTCTATACCCTGCGGGCACGTTTCCTGAGTGTTGCATAAAAAAGAAAGAGATATGATGTACCTTGCGTTTCCTCAGCTGACATATTGATCTAGCGTGCACGGTATGCCGAAATCACTGAAACAGCCTGAAATTGCCGTTGCCCTTGCCGCCGCCCTTGCCGCCCATGCGCCGCAGGAGGCACCGCCCGCGCGTGATGTTGCCCTAACCGCCTTTCGCCGTCAGCTTGGCCGGATTCAGACCTATGTGCAGCAGCGTTTCGAGCGCGACGGGCTGAACGGCCTCGCCGCCGCGCGGCTCAACGCCGGGCTGATGGACGAGCTGGTGACGGCCTTGTTCGACTATGCGCTGGTCATTATGCCGATGGAGGCCAAAGACCGGCTTGCGATGGCGGCGACCGGCGGTTATGGCCGCGCCACTCTTGCCCCGTTCTCGGACATCGACCTGCTCTTCCTGACCGGGGGCAAGGCCTCTCCGAAGCTGGAGCGCGCGGTTGAGTTCATCCTTTATTTCCTCTGGGATCTGGGCCTGAAAGTCGGCCACGCCACCCGCTCGATCCCCGATTGCCTGATTGAGGCGAAGGGCGACGTCACCATCCGCACGTCGCTGCTGGATGCGCGATGCCTGATCGGGGACCGCTCGCTTTTCGCCGATTTCCAGAAAGCCTTCCGCACGGATTGCGCCGCCGACGGCCCCGCCGAATACATCGTCGCCAAACAGGCCGAGCGCGCCGCCCGCCACCGCCGCTTCGGCGAAACCCCATTCATGGTTGAACCGAACGTGAAGGAGGGCAAAGGCGGCCTGCGCGACCTGCAAACCCTCTACTGGCTCTCGCGCTACGTCTTCAACACCTTCGCGATGTCCGAGCTAGTGGGCAAGGACGCGCCCGGCGGCGGCATCCTGACCGAGACCGAGGCCCGTTCCTGCAAGCGCGCCTGGGAATATCTCTGGACCGTGCGCTTCCACCTGCACTACGTCGCCGGCCGCGCGGAAGAGCGCCTGACCTTTGACTTCCAGCCCGTGATAGGCGCGCGCATGGGCTACACCCGCCACGGCCGTCAGGACGGCGTCGAACGTTTCATGCGTCATTATTTCCTGATCGTGCGTGAAGTCTCGCGCGTGACCGGCGTTCTGGAACCCGCCCTGATCCGCGCCGCCCTCGGCCCGCCCGCCATCGTCCCCGAGACGGACGCGGCGTTGCTGAAAGCGGGCTTCGGTCTGGCCGATGGTAAAATCCTCTTTGCCCCGGGTCGCGAGCCAGAAACCGACCCGACGAGCGTATTCCGCATCTGCCTGGAAGCGCGCGAGCGCGGGTTGGAGCTGCACCCTCTGGCGCGGCGCATGCTGATCCGCTCCGCCCCGCTCGGCGCGGAACTGCGCGGGGACAAAAAGGCCGCGGCCTTATTCCTGAACCTGCTTTGCGGCGGCGATGAAGCGGCTGACGACGAGCGTTCCTGCGACTCCGCCCGCTGGATGGGCCTGCTGAACGAAAGCGGCATCCTGGGCCGCTACCTGCCAGATTGGCGGCGCATCGTCGGCCAGATGCAGTTCGACACCTACCATGTCTACACCGTCGATGTGCACACCGTTCAGGCGATCAAAGTGCTGAACACGATTGAAGCCGGGACGCTGAAGGAAGTCGCCCCGGTGGCGAGCGACCTGATCGACCAGATCCAATCGCGCCGCGCCCTCTACGTCGCCCTTGTCCTGCACGACATCGCGAAGGGCAGGGGGGGCGATCATTCCGTCCTAGGCGCCGAGATCGCACTACAAGTCGGCCCGACGCTCGGCCTCACCGCCGAAGAAACCGAGATGGCCTCCTGGCTCGTCCTCCATCACCTACTCCTGAGCCAGACCGCCTTCTCGCGCGACATCGACGACCCCAAAACCATCCTCGACCTCGCCGACACGATCCAATCCCCAGAGCGCCTGCGCCTGCTGCTGATCCTGACCGTGGCCGACATCCGCGCCGTCTCCCCGAAAGTATGGAACGGCTGGAAAGCGACCCTGCTGCGCGAGCTTTACGCCCGCGTCGCCGAAGTCCTGGAAGGCGGCCTCTCGACCACGGAGCGCGACGCACGCATCAACCGCGTGAAGGACGTGGTCTCGGGCATGTTGGTGGACTGGCCCCCCGCCGACCGCGAGGATTTTCTTTCCCTGGGCTACCCGAGCTACTGGCTCGGCTTCGACCCCGAGAGCATCGAGCGCCACGCCCGTATGATCCGCGACGCAAAATCGCGCGCTGCCCCGCTAACCATCCACACCGAGCCGCTCCCCGCCCGCGCGGTCACGGAAATCGTGGTCTACACCGCCGACCACGCGGGCCTGTTTAGTCGCATCGCGGGCGCCCTAGCTATCGCCGGCGCCTCAATCGTGGACGCTCGCATCCATACGCTGACAGACGGCATGGCGTTGGATACCTTCTGGATCCAGGACGCGGCGGGCGGCCCGTTCGATGCCCCGCACCGCCTCGCGCGCCTCTCCGCCCTGGTTGAACAGGCGCTGACCGGCCGCCTGCGCCTTGAGGCGGAAATCCGCAAGGCAACCCGCAGCCTGCTCCCCGGCCGCATGCGGGCGATCCACGTCCCGCCGCGCGTGGTCGTGGATAATCGCGCCTCGAACCGCCACACTGTGATCGAGGTCAACGGCCGCGACCGCCCCGGCCTGCTGCACGACGTCACCGCGGCAATCTCGGACGAGGGCCTGCAAATTGCCTCCGCCCATGTAACTACCTACGGCGTGCGCGCGGTGGATGTGTTCTACGTGAAGGACGTGTTCGGCATGAAGGTGGAGAACGAGCGCAAACTCAACCAGCTCCGCGTCGCCCTGTTAGAAGCCCTGACCCCCGCTGCGGATGAGCCATCCCCAGCTCCCGCCTCGAAACGTCGCGCCACCAGCGCCGCCTGAGGCAAGCGCACCAGATGCAAGCGCGCTTATCTAATCGGTGAACGTGCTTGTTTTCGTCTGATCATGGAAATTGGTCGTTTTTGATCAGGGAAAATCGGATAAAAACCGGCGTTGCGCGAAACGTCTGCGACTAGATCGCGGTATGTTCAGATTGACGCAATCGCGCCAACCCGATCGCGCTCTACTCCGCCACAGGTTGCTTGCGCGGCGCCCAGTGGGGCAAGATTGCCTGGCCTTGGATCGGCGTCCCCCGCTTATCGGTAATGAACCAATAACCGAACAGCAGGTTCTCCAACCATGTCCGGCGGCGTAACTTTACAATGCGCAGCGCCGCCACCCGCGCGAATGTCCCGCGATTGAGCGCCCGCCGGATGATCTTGAGTTCGCGCCTTGCCTGCGGCGTGAGCAGCCCGGCTTGCCCGGCCAGCGTCTCGGCATGGCGGCGCAGCATGGTCATAAAAATTCCCGGCCCACGCCTGAGCGCGGCGAGCGCGCGTGCGGGCAGTCTTTGCGCCCGGCCGATCAGATTGCCTTTGTGCAGGCGGTAGAAGACCGTCGGCCGCTCATCGAAAATAATCGCCCCGCCGCAGGCTGAGACGGTGATATAGCTCCACCAGTCATGCATCGTGCCCTCCGGCTGGCCCATCCGCGCCACAAGCGCGGCGGCTGCGGCGTTCATCACCAGCGTATTCCCGTTGGCGATGTTCTGCGTCAGGCAGGCGGGAAATCCTGGCGGATTATCGTGAGAGGCCGACAGCCGAGCACCTTGCAAATCGGCATCGACCAGGAATTGCCGCGCGCAATAGAGCGCCGGGGCGTCCCCCGTTGATGCGATTCGCTCCACGGCAAAGCTAAGCTTCTCGGGCAACCAGACATCGTCCTGATCGGCAAACGCGACCATATCCGCCTCGGGACATTCGGCGAGCAGCGTGAGGAAACTCTGCGCGGCGCCAAGATGCGCCCCGGAACTTGGGGATTCGACGCAGCGTTGCGCCCCGGCGCGCCAGGCGAAGTCATGCAACAGCGCAACGCTCCCGTCGCTCGAACCGTCATCGCGCCAGCGCAGGACCCAGTTCTGGTAGGTCTGCGCGAGGATACTCTCCAGCTGCGCGTTGAGGAACGCGGCGCCGTTATAGGTCGAGAGCAGAAGCGTGATCTCGGGCTGAGGGCAGGGCGATCGAGTCACGCGGCACCGCAGGCGGCGTCAGCGCAAGGCCGAAAATCAAAACAGCATATTTCGGCAAAACACGACATCATATTCTGAACCAATGGTTAAC
>DAOMCN010000046.1:0-3471 GCA_035427885.1 Acidocella sp.
GAGGCGAGCCACGACGAAGCCGGGATCATCTGGCCGGACGCGATCGCCCCTTTCCGCGCGGGCATCCTGAACCTGCGCCAGAACGACCCCGCCACCGATAAAATCTGCGACGCCCTGCACGACAAATTTGACGCGGACTGCCTCTACGACGACCGCGAGGAACGCGCCGGGGCAAAATTCGCCGAAGCGGATCTCATGGGCCATCCCTGGCAGATCATCGTCGGCCCGCGTGGCGCCGCTGCCGGTCAGGTGGAACTAAAGCGCCGCGCCACGGGCGAGCGTTTTGAGCTTTCGGTGGAAGACGCGTTGGCGAAAGTCCTGGCCTGATGTTCAACGCCTTTGAGCGAAAAGTCGCCGCCCGCTACCTGCGCGCCCGCCGTGGCGAGCGCTTCGTCTCGGTCATCGCCATGTTCTCGCTCATCGGCATCGCGCTCGGCGTGGCGACGCTCATCATCGTGATGAGCGTAATGAACGGCTTCCGCCAGGAGCTTTTAGCCCAGATTCTCGGGCTGAACGGCGACATCGGCGTCTACAGCGCCAGCGGCCCGCTAACCACATACGACGACATCTCTGCCAAAATCCGCGCCATCCACGGCGTCACGGCGGCTTTCCCCGTGGTCCAGGGGGAAGTCCTGATGTCCGGCCCGCAAGGCGGCGCCGTCGGCGGCATTGCACGCGGCATCACGCCGGACGGGCTGCAAGCCCTGCCCACGGTCGCCCACCACATTGTTGCGGGCAGCCTGTCGGCCCTGACCGGCGACGGCGTAATCGCCATTGGCCAGGGCCTCGCCAGCCAGTTCGGTCTCGCCGTCGGCTCCAACATCACCCTGATCCTGCCTCAGGGCAAAGCCACCATCATCGGCACCATTCCCAGCATCCAGTCCTTCCGCGTTGTCGCGATCTTCCAGACCGGAATGCAACAATACGACTCCAGCTTCGTCTTTCTGCCCTTAGGCGCCGCGCAAACCCTTTTCCAACACCCCAACGCCGCGACCCAGATCCAGGTGTTCGTCCAGGACCCGGATAACGACGCCGGGGTAAAACAGGCGATCACGGCAGCACTGCCCAACATACCGGTCAACATCCAGGATTGGCGGCAAAACAACGACTCCTTCCTCGCCGCGGTAACCGTCGAGGGCAATGTGATGTTCCTGATCCTCACCCTGATCATCCTGGTGGCGGCGTTCAACGTGATCTCCTCGCTGATCATGATGGTAAAGGACAAAGCCAAGGACATTGCGATCTTGCGCACTATGGGCGCCAGTTCCGGCGCGATCCTGCGCATCTTCCTGATGTGCGGCGCGTCAGTTGGCATCCTCGGCACGCTGATCGGCTTTGGCCTTGGCGTGGTGTTCTGCGCCTATATCGAGCAGATCAAGGAATTCGTCTCGAAAATCACCGGCACGCCGCTTTTCGACCCGACCGTCTATTACCTGGAATCCCTGCCCGCCAAGCTGGACTGGCATCAGGTTACGGAGGTGATCTTGATGTCCTTCGCCCTCTCGCTCCTCGCCACCATCTACCCAAGTTGGCGCGCCGCGCGGATCGACCCGATCGAGGCCCTGCGCAGTGAGTAATATTCTCGTCATCCAATCCATCTGCCGCACCTATAAAACCGGCGCGGAAACCCTCGCGGTTCTGAGCGGCGCCGATTTATCCCTCCGCCGCGGCGAGATCGTCGCCCTTGTCGCCCCCTCCGGCTCGGGTAAATCGACCCTGCTGCACCTCGCGGGCCTGCTGGAAAAACCCGATGGCGGTGCCGTCCTCATCAACGGCCAGGATGCGGGCCAACTTCCGGACGCCGCGCGGACCAACATCCGCCTGAACACCATCGGCATCGTCTATCAGTTCCACCACCTGCTGCCGGAGTTCACGGCGCTGGAAAATATTTCTCTACCCCAGATGATCGCGGGCAAGCGCCAGGACGAGGCGAACACCCGCTCTCTCGAACTCCTCGCCAAGCTGGGCCTTTCCGCCCGCGCGCAGCACCTTCCGGGTAAGCTGTCGGGCGGCGAACAGCAGCGCGTCGCCATCGCCCGCGCCCTGGCCAACCGCCCCGCCGTACTCCTGGCAGATGAGCCAACCGGCAATCTGGATGTCGCGACGGCCAACACCGTGTTCAACGAATTGCTCCACATCGTCCGCTCGGAGAACGTCGCAGCCCTGATCGCGACCCATAACCCGGAATTGGCGTCGCGCATGGACCGCCAGGTCACGCTGCGCGACGGGCGCCTGGTTTAACCGCTCCGCTCAGGAGCGCACATCCCGGTCTGGAATCCACAGACCATGATCGCGTAGTACCCTGGCTGCCCCCGGATGGAAGGGAATCCCCGCCCGGACAATCGGCCCGGAGTCCGGCTTGGCCCCGGCGGCACGCACCAACGCTGCCAGCGCCGGTTGATTGCGCAAGGCGGCCAAGGTGAGCTTGCCCGCCAGCGCGTCAGACAATGACGCCGCGCCGATAGCAAAATTCTCGGTGCCGACACTGGCAACCGCCGTCGTCTGCCCAGGAAACGTACCCGCCTGCAGCACCATGGGCGTCATCCCCGGCGAAGTCCGCGCCACCTGTGCGGCCTCGGCTTCGGAAAAACCAATGAGCGAAAACTTATGGCGCATCGCCACATGGACAATCGAGCGCAACGGCGGCGCGCCGATAAAGGCACAGGCTGCGATTTTACCCGCAAGCATAGCGTGGACCTGGTCTACATAGCCGCCGCTCAAAGCCTGCGCGGGCAATACGCCGACACTCGAAAAAAGGGCAGACATCGCCGCCGTGCCGTTCTTATCGGCCGGGCCAATGCCCACAACCTGCCCAGCCAAGCCCGCCAGCGTGGCAATGCCGCTGGATCTGGGCGAGATGATCTGCAGAATGGAGGGGAACGCCGGGAACAAGGCGCGGAACTCCTGGAGCTTTACCCCTGCGGTCCAATTTCCGGTTCCCTTGCGTGCCTCTTCGGCGATAACCAGCGTGGTCATGCCAAGCTGCGCCGCCCCCTGCTCAATCAGCAGGATATTTGCCGCCGCCCCGCCCGAGGCGCGCAAGGCGATCTCGACCCCTGAGCTGGCGCGCGCCAGCTTGGCCCATTCGGTGCCGTAAAGCACATAATCCCCACCCGCCTTTCCCGTCCCCAGGATAAGCGCGCTCGACCTTGCCTCATTGGCCGACGCACGCCCAAAAGGAAGCGTCGCCGCCAATCCAAGCAAGCTCCGCCGTGACAGAATCATTCAATCTCTCCGAACCCGTTGTGCCGCTGCCCCGAAGGTTGACCGCCCCGCCGTACTTTATGTCAAGTTAGCGCAACGATCGAGGGCGGCGATGAGCGCCGTCCGCACCCCCGGCTCCAGCGCCGAATGTCCCGCATCGGGTACTAAAGTGAGTCGCGCGGCAGGCCAAGCCTCGGCCAGTTGGAAAGCGCTCTGTGCCGGGCAGATCATATCGTAGCGCCCCTGGACAATTTCGCCTGGAATATC
>DAOMCN010000046.1:3481-9459 GCA_035427885.1 Acidocella sp.
CATATGCGCGAGCAACCCGCCCTCGGGCAGAAACAGATCATGCGTAAAATAATGCGCCTCTATCCTGGCCAACCCAATCGCCGAGCGGTCCTGCGCAAACGCCGAGACCGCCTCGAAGCTGGGCAGCAGCGTCGAACACGACCCTTCATAAACGCTCCACGCCCGCGCCGCCGGACCGTGAATCTGCGGATCGGGATCAATCAGCCGTCTCAGATAGCTTGCCAACAGATCAGCGCGCTCCTCGGGCGGTAAAAACTGCGAGAAAGCGCCATGAGCATCCGGGAAGACCCGCGCCATCCCATAGAGAAACCATTCGACCTCGGCGGGCCGCCCCAGAAAAATCCCGCGCAGCACCGCGCCGATCACCGCCTCCGGATGCGCCTGCGCATAAGCCAGCGCCAGAGTGGACCCCCATGAGCCGCCAAACAGCAAGAACCGCTCCAGCCCAAGGAATTTACGTAATTCCTCGATATCCTCGACCAGATGCGGCGTGGTATTCTGCACCAGACTGCCGAGCGGCCTGGAACGCCCGGCCCCCCGCTGATCAAAAATAATCACCCGCCAGATTTTGGGGTCAAAAAACCGCCGATGCACCGACCCAGCCCCGGCGCCAGGCCCGCCATGCAGGAACAGCACCGGCTTGCCCTTTGGATTGCCCACCTGCTCCCAGTACATGACATGCCCGTCCGCGAGCGGCAGATACCCCGTCTCGTAAGGCCCGATATCGGGGAATAAATCTCCACGCGGCATCGCGTCTACCCGCCCAAGGCCGCGCGGAGCACCGCCGCCACGCGTCCGGCCTGCGCATCGCTCAGATCGGGATGGATCGGTAGCGCCATGATCTTGCGCCCCAACCCCTCGGCCACAGGTAGCACCACCCCATCATGGCTGGCCGCATAAGCGGGTTGCTGATGCAGCGCGCGCGGATAGTACACCGCGCTGGCAATCCCCGCCGCCTTGAGGGCCTCCTGCGCCGCATCGCGCGCCGCCTCATCGGGCAACAGCACCGAATACACCGCCCAGGCGCTGACGCTCTCCGCCACGCGCCGCGGCGTCGCCACAACATCGGAGAGCAGCGCGTCATAAATCCGCGCAATCTCGTCGCGCCGTGCAATCTCCCACTCAAACACATCGAGCTTGGCGAGCAACACCGCCGCCTGCATCGTATCGAGCCTACCGTTCATGCCGATGCGCATAACCTCGTAGCGCGTCGTGCCCTCGCCATGCGTGCGCAGCGAACGATACAGCGCCGCCCGCTCGGCGGATTCAGTAAACAGCGCCCCGCCATCGCCATAAGCACCCAGCGGCTTGGACGGGAAGAAGCTCGTCGCGGTGGCGTCGGCGGCCTTGCCCAGACGCTGCCCATACAACGCCCCGCCAAAGCTTTGTGCGCAGTCATCGAGCGTAAACAGCCCCTCGCGCGCGGCAATGGCGTTAATCCCCGGCCAGTCGGCGGGCTGCCCGAACAGATCCACGCCAATCACCGCGCGCGGCTTCAGCTTGCCCGCACGCTTTACCTCGGCAATCCGTGCCTCCAGGCTGGCAAGATCGATCTGGAACGTGCGCGCATCAACATCCACGAAAACCGGCGTCGCCCCAAGCAACAGCGGCACCTCGGCGGTCGCGGTATAGGTAAAGGCGGGCAGGAACACCGCATCCCCGCGCCCGATCCCTTCGGCCATCATCGCAATCTGCAACGCATCCGTGCCCGAGCTGACGCTGACGCAATGCGTCGCCCCGCAAAACGCCGCGAGCTTGGCTTCCAACTCGGCCACTTCCGGGCCCAGAATATATTGCCCATGCGAGAGCACGGCATTGAGCCTGGCGCGTAGGACAGGCCCAATTCGCGCCTGCTGCGCCTTCAGGTCAAGAAACGGAACCGGCGTAAAATTCTCAGCATTCATCTCAAATCCCCTTAAACCGGCGCGCCCGTGTCCGCGGGACAACCGTTGTGGACAAACTCAGGCACCATCCGCGCCAACACCGCAACCGCCGCATCAACATCCCCCGCCGTGGCCGCAGCCTCGATCTCCCCGATCGCCGCCGCCGTCAGACGCAGATCTGTCAGCCGAGGACTCGCCATCAGCAAGCCCTCATACCCTGTCGGGACGGGTTGTTCTTTGCCATGGAACAATTCTTCAAACAATTTCTCGCCCGGTCGCAACCCGGTGAACCGGATGGCGATGTCCTGTTCAGGGCGCAACCCGACGAGCCGGATCATCTGCTGCGCCAGATCGAGAATTTTGACAGGCTCGCCCATATCCAGGACAAAAATCCCGCCATCGGGGATCCCCGCCTCGCCGCGACCAATAACGGACGCCTCCAGCACAAGCCCGACGGCCTCGCCCACGGTCATGAAATAGCGCTGCATATCGGGATGCGTGACGGTCAGCGGCCCGCCCTGGGCAAGCTGCCGGCGGAACAAGGGCACCACCGAGCCGGTCGATCCCAGCACATTGCCAAAGCGCACAGTAACGCAGCGCATCCCGTTGCTGTTCCGCCGCGCCACGACATCGAGTGCCTGACAATACATCTCCGCCAGCCGCTTCGTCGCCCCCATGAGCGAGCTGGGATTGACCGCCTTGTCGGTGGAAATCAGCACCATCAACCCGGCACCGCTCGCCGCCGCCGCATCGGCCACCGCCTTGGTTCCAAGTACATTGGTCCGCAGCCCCTCAAGCGGGTTGGTCTCGACCAGCGGCACATGTTTCAGCGCCGCCGCATGAAACACCAGATGTGGACGAAATTCGAGGCACAATTCCGCCATCCGCCTCGCGTCGCGGATATCGGCGATCACCGTCCGGCGGTGCAATTTCGGGTGCCGTTCCGTCATCTCGAGCTCGATCTGCCAAAGCGCGAATTCACCGTGATCGAGCAGCAACACCTCCGCGGGCGCAAAACCCGCCACCTGGCGCACCAACTCCGCGCCGATACTGCCGCCAGCCCCGGTCACCAGGACGCGCCTGCCCGCCACCAGCCCGGCCATCCCCTCGCGGTCGAGGCTCACCGAAGGCCGGTTCAACAGATCCTCAATGGCAATTGGCTGCAGCTCGATCTTCTGTTCCGCCGGGGCAAGGCGCGTCAGACTCGGCGCGCGCAAAACCCGCATCCCGAACCGCCCCGCCGCTGCGAGCAGTTCGCTCAGCGCCTCGCCCGCCAATTCTGGCGCCGTAATAATCAGCAGGTCGGGTTTTTCGTATAACCGCTCCAGCGCGAGCTGCGCCTCGCCCACCGCGCCGAACACATCCAGACCATGCACGCGCTGCCCGACATGCTTTGTTGAGAGGTCCATCAACCCTACCACCCGATAGGGTGCCACCTTTGACTGGGCGTAGGCGATAAGAAATAACTCCGCTGTTTCCGAAGTTCCAACCAGCACAGCAATCTGCGCCGCCTCATCCTTCCCGGCGGGTCTCTGACGCGCCAGCCGATAGATAAATCTCGGCGCGACGAGCAACGCCATGAGCGTCATCGCTAAAACCGGCGGAAAAGCGGGGGAAGGCATCGCCACCCCGGCGCCGAACAGGAGCAACACCAGCATCAGCGCCACCCCCCCCCCGCCGCCGCGATCACCGCAAGGTCGTGGAACGAAACATGCCGCCAGCGCAAGCGCGAGAGCCCAAACGGCACGCCGATCAGCCAGATCGCGATAGCTCCGGCCAAAGGTAGGGATACTGGCGAGGGCCACGGCGCCGCCGGATTGACCAGCCAAAAGCTGACCGCGACACCAAACGCCGTCAGCCCCCCGTCCAGGAGGAAATTCACCGCCATGCGGGATAAAAGTTGCGGATGCTTGTGCGCTCTCATGTAGATCAGTCTATACCCGCGCAATTTGCCGTCGAGCCATAAGCGCACTGAACATGGAGGCGTTTTAACAGGCCCTCAGCCGAGCCAGAACGTGCCCTCAACCTCAACGGCAGCCTCAAGCGGCAGTGAGGACACGCCAACGGTCGAGCGTGCATGTCGTCCGGCCTCGCCAAAGGCGGCAACGGTGAGGTCGGACGCGCCATTCATCACCACCGCATGCTGCGAGAATTCGGGCGTCGCGGCGATAAACCCGCCCAGGCGCAACACCTTGGTCACACTCTCCAAGCCGCCCGGCAGCGCGGCGTTGAGCTGCGCCAACACGTTGATGAGACAAAGCCGTGCCGCGTGCTGGCCTTCCTCGAGTGAGACATTGAACCCAAGCCTGCCGGTCACGGCGACCTTGCCATCGATCGCGGGCAACTGCCCGCTGACGGTCACCAGATTGCCCGCGATGCTCACGGGCACATAAGTCGCCACCGGCGGCATCGGGGTCGGCAGCGTAATGCCCAGCTCGGCCAGACGTTTGATAATGCTCATGCGTTGCTCACCAGTTTCAGGTTGCGGCGGCGCTCGCGCGGCGCGGGTTCAGGCAGGTCCAGGGGCAGTAGCGGCGCGCGTTCTGCCGCGCCCTCGCCAATACTGTCCGCCGGTTCGAGCGTTGCGGGTGCCAGATTGGTCTGGCCAAGATAATTCACCGCGAGATTGCGGAACACATAATCGATCATCGACGTCGCCTGCGGCACGGCGGGATCGCCCTCGACCACGCCGGCAGCGCCAAAGCGCGTAAAGGTGAACGCCTCGATATAATCCTCAAGATTGACCCCATGCTGCAAGCCGAGGCTGACGGCGATGGCGAACGCATCCATCAGCCCCCGGAACGCCGAGCCTTCCTTATGCAACGCGATAAAAATCTCGCCCAGCTTGCCGTTGCCATACTCGCCGGTGGAGAGAAACAGCTTATGCCCGCCGACGCTGACCTTCTGCGTATAGCCGCTGCGCCGTGCGGGCAGCGGTTCGCGGGTGGATTTACGCGGCGCCTGCATCGGCGCAACGGGCCGCTCAGGCATCTGCGCCACCAACTGGCTCAGGGCATCATGCAGCGCCGCATGCGCCGCCGGGCGCGGCGCCGCCAAGAGGTTCTCCCCGCCGAGCATTGCCGCCAGCGCCGCTTCCGCGCTCAGTCCGCGGGCCGCCAGCTTCTGTCCGGCCCAAAGGCAAAGCTTCCCGTCCGCATTCAGCGGCGAGAGGGCAGGGGCGAAATTCCGTACTTCCGCGCCGAGCAACGCCTCGACCTCCGGCTCCGCCGAAAACCCGAGCACCGTCTCGTGCCGCCGCGCGCCCATCTCCAGCGCCGCCTGCTGCGCCGCCAAGGTCGCCTCGCGCAGCCCGGTCACAGCGCAACCCTCGGGCAGTGCTGCCGTCGGCAACGGGTATCCCGGTGCCGCGCCGCGCGCCAGCAACGCCGCCGACGCGCAATCCGCCTGCGCCCCGATAAACGCGGTCAACATCACCGCCGTATTGCGCGCGGTGACGGAATCATACTCCAGCCCCAGCCGAGCCAGGAACAGGTTCAGATCGGTAAAGCCGACGCTCAGCCGATGCGCGGAAGGACTGCCCAGCGTCAGCGCCCTTACCGCAAGGCGCACCGCCGCGCCAAACCCGGCGATATCGAAGCATCCCGCGCTATCCAGAAACGCGCTTGGGTTGAACACGAACCCCGGCACCGCGGACGCCTTGTTCTGCCAGACCGCGGCACTCGGCGCACCCTGGCGCGCAGCCAGCAGCGCATGCAGCTCAGCCCCAAGATTATCGGAAATACCTGCGGTCGCTGCGCGCGCGGCAACCGGCGCAATCCAGGCCTCCGCCGCGAGCGCGATGTCGAGCGTCCTCCGGTCTGGCAAAATCGCAGCCAACGCGTCGGCTGCCGCCTCGCCCCAGGCGGCGGGAATTTTGACATTGACCGCCGCAGCGTCGGGATCCACTCGCCCGCTGAAAACAGCCTGCTTGATGCCATGCCAGGATTTGTCGGTTTTATAAATACCCATGCCCCTATCCTATGATGAGAGGCGGCGTAATAAAAGTGCATATAGTGGCGATTTGTCCGTCCAACCACAAAATCCTGTGGATAGCTTTGAATATGCTGCCAACAAGCCAAAACTTCACGGCGCGGG
>DAOMCN010000047.1:0-9389 GCA_035427885.1 Acidocella sp.
ATAGGCGCGCCGTAACCGCAATTTAATATGCCTTGATCGCGGCGCTGATTGCCGTTGTCATTATCGGCGCGGTTTCCACGCTCGGGACTAATATAAGCACTACCTTCAATACAGTTGCTTCTGAACTCTAGGCTGGACGTTTAGTGGCTGGGTCTGTTTGTGCGATCATGAGGCCTCTTAACCGCCGAGAATATGGCCAGTTATGATCGCCGCGCGAATGCCGGGCGCAAGTGGCGGCGCTGGCGGGTGGATTTACGCTCGCCAGCGGGGTTTGTCTCTTTAATGAGAGATCGCCGCGTTGAAGCGTGGCTTCTTTGGGGTGCCGAGGCATTTGTTGCGAACGCAAGGCATTGTTTGACAAAATCCCCTAAATTCTGTGTATTAGAGGGAGAATTTGACGCAATCGCGTGGTCACGTAGGCTGCTTGCCGGTGTTGTTCTTTTTTTGGTTTTCTAAGCTGTAAGTTCGTTTCGGTTGATGGCGCGGAGGTGGGGTTTTTGGTTTTAGGTGGTGTCAGTTCGGTTCGCGTAATCGCCTAGCGGCCGAAAATCTTTAATTTTCTTCCAGTGTAAAACTTGTATAGAATCGGATACTTTAAGATCTGAACCGTTTCTTGCCGTAAAAAAATATGAAATGTTCAGGTTTTGGGTTGTTAGTATTGGTCTGTGGCAGGGGTCTTGGGAGGTTGGGATAGCGATGATGCAATTTTTCGGGTCAAGGCCGTGCTGACCGCAGTCCTCGCCGTCTTGGCGGCCGGTCTGCTTGTTTACGCAGCCTTGCACGATCTTGCGGTTCGCACGGTGCCTAACTGGCTGCCCCTGTTGCTGGCACTTATCGGTTGTTCCCTGCGCCTTGCCTCGCATTCCTTCTTTGCTGGTCTGGCCGTCGCGGCGGTGACGTTTGGCGTTTTGTTCGTGCTCTGGCTGCTTGGCGGCATGGGTGGCGGCGATGTCAAGCTTTGGGCGGCGGCGGCGCTGCTGATCCCGCCTTCGCTCTGGCCGCAGCTTGGTTTTTTTTCGCGCGTGATCCTTCTGGGCGGCGTCATGGCGCTGGTTTATCTTGCGCTCGGGTTGATTTTACCCAAGCCGCGCGCATCGCTCTCGGGTAGTTTTGTACGGCGGGTTCTGCGGGTGGAAGCCTGGCGGATCGGTCGTCGCGCGCCGTTGCCTTACGCCTGCGCCATCGCCGGCGGTACGCTTGCCACCCTCTTGCCTCTTTCCTTTCAGCGTTAGGTAAATCATGGTCTTCCGTCTTGGGATTTTCCTGTTCTTGATTGTGGCGCTGATCGCGGTTTCGATCTTTGGCTACTCGCTGCTCAATCAGTCGAAGCAGCAGCAGGTTGTCGCCCCGCCGCCGACCACGCTGGTCCTCGTTGCTGCTACGCAGCTGCAGGCCGGCAGCCTGATCCAGCCTGCGGGCATTGCCTCCACGCCGGTACTGGCAAACGCCGTCCCCGCCGGCAGCCTGGTGGATACGCCCGAGGACCGCTCCTTGCTGATCGGCTCGATGGTCCGCACCTCGATTTCCCAGGGCGCGCCGATCCTGGACGGTGAGGTCATCCACCCTGGAGATCATGGCTTCCTCTCCGCGGTGCTGTCGCCAGGGATGCGCGCGGTGACAATCGGGGTGGACAATATCACCGGCGCTGACGGCCTGATCTGGCCGGGGGATAATGTCGATGTGTTGCTGACCGAATCAATCCCTGGCGCCCCAGCTGACAAGTCGATCGCCTCGGAGGTGGTGCTGAGCAACATTCGGGTTATTGCGACGGGCCAGGAACTGATCAAGGCCGCTGCGCCGCCGCCCGCCAACGGTTCCGCGCCGCCGCCTGCCCCGACAGTGACGCTGGAAGTCACCCCCGACCAGGCCGCGCGTTGCCTGGTTGCAACCAATCTCGGCAAATTATCGCTAATCGTACATTCCGCCGAGGCGCAATCCGCCGCGGCGGCGAAAGCCTCGCCGGTCAATATGCAGCCGGTCTGGGCGGGCGATGTCTCGCACGCGCTGACCAACTCAGAGCCCACGACGCCAACAGTCTCAACGGTCCACGTCTATCAGGGGGGCTCTGTTGCAGAGGGCTACAACTTCTAATGAAAAAACACATGAAACAGGTGCATATAACACTGATCGCGGCAGCACTTCTGGCGGGCTCGGCCGGTGCCGCCCTGGCTCAGGACGCGCCCAACCAAACTGCACCCGTCGTGGCGCCGGCCCGGCCGTTTTCGGGCTATATCGAGGTACAGAAAGGCTCCGGCAAGTTGATAAAACTTCCCGGCCCCGCTTCCAATATTTTTGCCGCGGACCCGAGCGTGGTGGACGTTCGCCCGGCTAGCCCCGATACGCTGTTTGTCTTCGGGAAAGGGATCGGCAAGACGACCATCGTCGCGACCGACGACCAGGGCCACGCGCTGGCGCAGTACTCGGTCTCGGTCAACCCTTCCTCGTACAGCGGCGACCGGATCAAATCCTCGTCCGAGGCGCTGGCCCCGGGCAACGGTATTTCCGTCGAGACCCAGCCCAACGGCACAATCCTGCGCGGCACGGTGCAGACCCCCGAACAGGCCGACAATGTGCTGAATCAGGCCAAGCTGATCGCGCCTAACGGCAAGGTCATCAACGACATGCAGGTGGCCGAGCCGATCCAGGTCGAGCTGAAAGTCCGCATCGCCTCAATGTCGCGCCAGACCACGCGCGAACTGGGCATCGACTGGGGGTCGATCGGCACCAGCGCCATCAAGATCGGCAAGTTCGCGCTGACGGGGACCACTGGCTCGGCGGCGTCCTCTCTGTCCTCGGCGACGCAAGGGGGCATTGGCGTAACCTTCCCCGGCGGCACATTCGCCGGCGTGATCGACGCTCTGGCGACAGATAATCTGGCGCATGTCCTGGCAGAGCCGACCCTAACCACGCTCAGCGGCACGCAGGCGAGCTTCCAGGTCGGCGGCCAGTTTCCGATCCCGGTCAGCGCCGGCACCAATGGTTCGGGGATCACGGTCTCGTTCAAAAATTACGGTGTTCTGCTGACCTTTACCCCCACGGTCCTTTCCGATGGCCGTATCTCCCTTCAGGTTGCGCCGCAACTCAGCTCCATCAGCGCCGCCAATTCCGCGGTATTGAGTTCATCGGGCAGCAACGTCGCGGTTGCGGTACCCTCGATCAATATCACCTCGGCCTCAAGCACTGTCATTCTGGGTAGCGGCCAGGGCATGGCCATCGCTGGCTTGCTGGAGGATACCACCAACCAGGTCGATAATGGCGTGCCAGGGCTGAGCGAGACGCCGCTGCTCGGTGCGTTGTTCCGGGGCGACGCCTTCCAGCGCCAGCAACAGGAACTCGTGATCACGGTAACGCCGTATCTCGTCAACCCGGTCAACACCCCAGGCGCACTGGCCATGCCCGACGACGGGTGGACGCCGCCAAACGACCTGCAGCGCATTCTGCTATTGCAAGATAACGGTACGGTCACGGCGGCCAACACCATCCCGGGCGATGCCGGGTTCATGGTTCAGTGAAAGGATCCGCTCCCATGCGTCTCGTTAGCGTTCTTTGGATTTGTGTGATGGGGCTGACGCTCACCGGCTGCGCCCCCTTCGCGCGCCCCGGCACCTGGAGAATAACCGGCGCATCGCGAGAGGATCTTGCCCAGCAAGTGGCGAACCCGTCCGATTTGATTGCCGGGCATGGCAATTCGCTTTCGAGCGGCGTCGCCGCGACGGCGGGCATCGACAAGGCGCTAGGCGCTGGCGGCGAGGGCACAGCCTCCGGCCTGCAAACCGCCGCCACGCATGTCATGTCATCGGTGAACTAGAGTATTGCCATGACCCTCTTTTTCCCCGCCCGTATGACCATGAGGACCTCGGGATGAGCCAGCAGACATCGCGCGCAACCGGCCCCGGCAACGGGCTGACAAGCAGGCCGGACCGCCTCACTGTCCTCGCCTTTCTGGGCGACGCCGCGACCGAGCAGGTCGTGCGCGATGGTCTGGGCGATCAGGTCGCCAATGGCATGGACATCCGCCGGGGCACGGTGCGCACCGCCGTCGCCGCGATGGCGAAGCTGCAGACGCCGGAAGTGTTGATCGTCGATATCTCGGGCGAGGACCAGCCATTGCATGCGCTGGGTGAATTGTCGGACGTGGTGGAGCCTGGCGTGCGCGTCCTCGTGATCGGCGACACCGACGATGTCGATTTCTACCGCCACATCACCCGCGGCATGGGCGTGATGGAATACATCTTCAAACCGATCACGCGCGAAGCCGTGGCGCGGCATTTCGCGCCGCTGGTAACACGCAAGACCGTCGGCCAGGACGCGACGCGCGGCGGGCGGGTCATCGCCGTAATGGGCGCGCGCGGCGGCGTCGGCGCCACGACCATTGCGGGCAACCTTGCCTGGCTGCTGGGCGTGATGGCCAAGCGCCACACCGTGTTCATGGAATCGGACGTGCACATGGGTTCGGGCGCGCTGTTGCTCGGCGCCAAGACCGGCTCGGGCCTGCGGATGGCGCTGGAAATGCCGGACCGGATCGACCCGCTTTTCGTTGAGCGCGCGGCGCAGCCGGTCTCTGAGCGCCTACAGGTCCTGGCCTCGGAAGAACGCCTGAGCGAGCCGCTAAACTACGCCCCCGGCGCGGCAAAGCGTCTGATCGAGGCGCTGCGCGTGCGCTACAACTTCATCATCATCGACGTGCCGTTTCTGCCGATGCCCTGCAATCGCGAGTTGATCGAGTTCGCGCATCACCGCGTCATCGTTATGGACCCTACCCTGGCCAGCGTGCGCGACACGCTGCGCCTGCTCGGCCTGCCCAATGGCCCCTGGCAGCCGCAAAGCCCGACCATCGTGCTTAACCGCCAGGGTCGCCCCGGCGGGTTGACGCGAAAGCAGATCGAAGAGGCGCTGAAGGTCAAGGTCGACGTTGTGATCCCCGATATTCCCAAGCAACTTAACGAGAGCGCGAGCTTTGGTGAACCGGCGATCTCGGCTCGCGGACCTTTCCGCCAGGCGATCTTCGATCTGTCGCGCGAAATCGGCTTCGTTGGCAGCCGCGATGACGCCATCACGCCGACCGTGAGCCATGAGCCCGCAATTGGCGGTATGTTCAAGATGCTGCGGCTACAAAAAGGGTAGCATGATATGAGCGAAGCCAGCCCCCCGATTTTTGGTCGGCGCCGCAGCGAAGTCTCGACCAATATGCCTGAAATCAGACTGCCGGAAGCCGCCCCCGTTGCCTCGACTAGCCGTCCCTTGGCGCAAGCTGCTGTCGCGCAGCCTGCCGCGGCGACGACCACGCGGGCGGACATCATCGAACTGCGCGCGCTCTGCCTGACCCGCATGGACGCGACCGCCGTCGCCTCGTTGCAGCCCGAGCGGTTGCTGATCGAGGTTGAGCGCCTGATCTCCGACCTGGCGACCGAGCGCCGCGTCCAGCTTAACGGACGCGAACAACGCGACCTCGCGGTCGAGCTGGTTGATGACATGCTGGGCCTTGGCCCGCTCGAAGCCCTGCTCGCGGACGAGACGATCAACGACATCATGGTCAACGGCCCGGAGCATACATTCGTCGAACGCTCCGGCAAGCTGGTCCAGGTTCCCGTCCGCTTCCGCGACTGGGCGCATCTGATCAACATCTGCCAGCGCATCGCCGCCTCGGTCGGCCGGCGCGTTGATGAGGCCAGCCCGATGTGTGACGCGCGTCTCAAGGACGGCTCGCGCGTCAACATTATTCTGCCGCCGCTTGCGATCGATGGGCCATCGCTCTCGATCCGTAAATTCAGCAAGAAGCCGATCGATTTCGAGAAGCTGATCGGCTACGGCTCGCTCACGCCGCCCATCGCCCGTGTCCTCGAAATCGCCGCGCGCTGCCGTCTCAACATCATCATCTCGGGCGGCACAGGCTCTGGCAAAACGACAATGATGAACGCGCTGAGCCGCTTCATCGACCCGACGGAACGGATCGTCACGGTGGAGGACGCCGCCGAACTGCAGCTGCAACAGCCGCATATCGTGCGCCTGGAAACGCGCCCGCCGAACCTTGAGGGCAAGGGCGAGGTGAACGCGCGCGACCTGGTGCGTAACGCGCTGCGTATGCGCCCGGACCGTATCATCATCGGCGAGGTTCGCGGCGCCGAGGCATTCGACATGCTCCAGGCCATGAACACCGGCCATGACGGCTCGATGTCCACAATTCACGCCAACAACACGCGCGACGCGCTCTCGCGTATCGAGAACATGGTTCAGATGTCGAGTATGGGGCTTTCCCCAAAGGCAATCCGCACGCAGGTGGTGGCGGCGGTCAACCTGATCGTCCAGGTGGAACGCCAGCGCGATGGTGGCCGTCGTCTGACCCAGGTGACCGAAATCGCCGGGATGGAGGGCGAGACGCAGTTGCTCAACGATATTTTTAAGTTTGAAATCACCGGCGAGACCGCGGCGGGCCGTCTGACGGGCCGTTATGTCGTCAGTAAAATCCGCTCGACCTTCAGCGAACGCCTGCAATATTTTGGGCTGGAGCGGTCCTGGATGAACGCGCTGGAAGACGTCGGATGATCTTCAAAGAACTCCTGACACTTTTTGTGTTCATCGTCATCTTGCTAAGTCTCAGCGGCGTGGCGCTGTTTTTCGTCGTGAAAGAGGCGGAGCGGGAGAAAAAATTCAAGTCGCGTCTGCATCAGATCATCGAGCCCTCGGCATTGCCAAACCCCGACGAGGAAGAGGTTTCACTCTCGCGCACCGTTTCGCGGGGCGACATGATCAAGGCGCGTGCGGCCAGCCTCATCGGCGTTGATCTGCAGCAATCGGAAACCTACCCGATCAAATGGTGGCTGGTCCCGCCGATCACCCTGGGCATTGCCCTGGTCATGACGCTGCTGGCCTCGCACCCGTTCCATAATTACAAGCCGATTTTGTATGTCGTGGGGCTTCCCATTGAGTGGTTGGTGCTGACCAAGGCGATGTTCAACAGCTTCACGACGCGGCGCAATTCGAAGCTTCTTGAGCAATTTCCAGATGCGTTGAGCACCATCGTACGCTGCGTGCGGGTTGGCATCCCGATGGGCGAGGCGCTGCGCACGGTCTCGCGCGACGCGCTGGAGCCGACCAAGGGCGAGTTCAACATCCTGGCCGATAAGGTCTCGATCGGCATTCCGCTCGACGTTGCGCTGCGCGAACTCGCGGTTCGCATCAAGCTGACGGAATACCAGTTTTTTGCCACCGCACTGACCCTGCAAGCACGCTCGGGCGGTGGGATCACGCAGACGCTGGAAACCCTGGCCGAGGTGATCCGCAGGCGCGTCGGGTTGAAGGCGCGCGGCCTTGCGCTGACGGCGGAAGCGCGCACCAGCTCTGGTATTCTGGCCGCCCTGCCGTTCATTGCGGGTATCGCGATTTTCTTTATGCAGCGGCCGTATATGATGCTGTTGTTTACCACCTCGAGCGGTCAGTCCGTGCTGGCGCTGGCCATCTTGATGCTGGGCACTGGGCTTGGCGTCATCAAATTCATGATCAACAGCGTTCTGAAGTAGCCCGGTCACATGTCTCCCCCCCTCATTCTCGCCGCCGTTATTTTGCTCTTCGCGGTCACCGCAGTCGCCGCTTATTTCATGATGCTGGAACTCGGCCGCGCCGGACGGCTGTCCAAGCGGATCGAGCTTGCCGTCAAGGGCTATGAGGAAACCAAGGAAGAGGTTCAGAAGCCGGAAGGCACGCTGCTGCTACGTTTTGTCTCGGCCTTCGGCATGGCGATTGCGCGCAGCGGCCTGCTCTCTGGCAAGACCCTGGCAGAGATGACGGCAACGCTGGAAGCGGCGGGCTTTCGGGGCGGGCGCGGCCTTGGCCTGTTCATCGGCGCTAAAATTCTCCTCGCCATCCTGATGCCGGCCTTCCTGTACCTGCTGTTCCACAACCGGGCGCATAACTTTATGTGGTTGGCGATTATTTTTGGCGGCGGCACGATGGCTGGATTGCTCCTGCCGGAGACCCTGGCCACAAATATGCGCAAGCGCCATCTCACGCAGGTCGAAGCGGGCGTGGCCGACGCGCTGGACATGATGGTAATCTGCGCGGATGCCGGTCTGGCGCTGGAGGCCGGGCTTGCCCGCGTCGCGCAGGAGATGGCCGTGCTCAACCCGGCTTTGTCGCAGGAGCTGACCCAGACCTCGCGCGAGTTGCAGATCGGCGCGAACATGCGTCAGGCGATGGAGTCTCTGGGCGCGCGCACCGGGCTCGCCCCGCTGAAACGTCTCTCAACGACGCTGATTCAATCCCTGCAATACGGCACGCCGCTGACGCAGGCCCTGCGCTCGCTCTCTGCGGAACTGCGCGAGGAGGCGCTGGTCGCCTTCGAGGAGCGCGCGGGCCGTCTGCCGACCTTGATGACCCTGCCGATGATTCTTTTCATCCTGCCTTGCGTCTTTCTGATCGTCGCCGGCCCGGCGATTCTCAATGTCATGAAGATGTTTGGCAAATGATCGAGCGTTGCCCACAGACCCCCATTCTCTATACCGCGCCGTTTGAGAACAAGCCGCCCCGGGAGCAAATCCGCATATGAATATTCTTCCAATCCACCCGCCGGGCGCATCCCTCCGCGTGGGTCTGCACGGGGGCAGGCGGCCTCTGCGCAGCGCTATATGGCTCTCTTCGGCTCTGCTGCTCGCAGCCTGCGCACATTCCCCCCAGCCAGCCGTGCCCTCCACCGCCGCCGAGGCGGGCCCCGCCTCACTCAACGTCGCCGATGCGGCGATCGCGGGCGGCAACCCGACAATGGCGCTCTCGGTCTCGCAATCGGTGTTGCAGAACGATCCGGGAAATGTCGATGCGTTGGAGCATGAAGGGGATGCCTATTACGCGCTGGACCGTTGCCCGTCGGCGATGGCCGCCTACAAGCTGGCGCTGACACACAACCCAAGCGCCACCGAGGCGCAAACCGGCCTGGGCCGCTGCCTGCTGAAGACTGACCCCCACGCGGCGGAACTCGCCTTCGACGCGGCGATTCAGGACGATCCGGGCAACGCCGATGCGCTGAACGATCTCGGCATCGCACGAGATCTGCAAGGCAATTTCGCGGGCGCGGTGGACCCGTACCAGAAAGCCCTGCTGGCTGATCCTTCAATGACGGCGGGGGAAGTTAATCTCGGCCTCTCGTTGGCGCTCTCGGGCCACGGCCCGGCGGCGCTGCAATATCTTGGACCTTTGGCGACCGGCCCAAACGCCACACCAAAGATCCGCGAGGATTACGCCGCAGCACTGGTCGCCTCGGGCCGGCACGACGAAGCGCGTCAGGTCCTCGCCATAGACCTGCCGCCCGACCAGGTGGAGACCGCGCTGAACGGCTTTGCCTCGGTCATCGCCGCATCCCAGCAGCCCCCGCCGCCGCCAGCCCCGCCCGCGCCGACCCT
>DAOMCN010000048.1:0-9189 GCA_035427885.1 Acidocella sp.
GCGATGCCGATTGATGCGTATTTTGGCTTCGTGCTGGGCGAGTTGCCGTATCGCTCCTTGCGGTTTCACCATGAGACGGTGGCGGGCTTGCCCGCGCAGGCGTGGAGCGTCACGAATTTTACCGGGGTGGAGAAATTCACCCGCGAGACGGCGTGGCATGTGTTGCCGCATCATGTGGTGCAAGATACCGGGCGGCATACGCGCACGCGCGAGGAGCCTTGCGATTATCGCGATAACGCGATGGAGCGATACTATCCGGTCAAGACGGCGGATGGACGGTATACGGCGCTCTACGAGAAATATAAGGCGCTGGCCGCAGCCGAGCCGAAGGTGCGCTTTATCGGGCGGTGCGGGACGTATCAGTATCTTGATATGGACCAGGTGATTAACCAGTCGCTGATCAGCGCGCGGGCCTGGTTGGCGGAGCGGGGTTAGCCCTCCGGGTTTTCCTTGCGCAGGATGTCGAGAGGGACGAGGACGCCGTTGCGCTCGAAGTGCCAGAAGGTCCAGCCGTTGCAGGAGGGGGCGTTTTGCACCAGGGAGCCGACCTGGTGGATCGAGCCGCGATGCGGGCCGGAGGTCAGGGTGCCATCGGCGGTGACTTCAGCGGCGATGCGGCGTTGTTTGTCCATCAGCTGCGTGCCGGGGGGCAGGATGCCGCGCTCGACGAAGCTGCCGAAGGCGATGCGCGGGGTCTCGCGGCCGGTCGGCGGGGCGACGACGGCGGCTTTGGGTGCGCGGGCTTCGGCTTTCAGGCGGCCCCAGGCGGCTTCAACGTAGGCGGGGTGGCGCTCGATGCCGATGAAATGGCGGTGTAGGCGTTTGGCGACCGCGGCGGTTGTCCCGGTGCCGAGGAAGGGGTCCACGATCACATCGCCGGGGTTGGTCGAGGCCATGATGACGCGGTGGAGCAGGGCTTCGGGCTTTTGCGTCGGGTGCAGCTTCAGGCCGTGCTGGTTGCGCAGACGCTCTCCGCCGGTGCACAGGGGCATGGTCCAGTCCGAGCGCATTTGCAGGTCGTCGTTGAGGGATTTCATCGACTGATAGTTGAATTTGTAGCGCGATTGCTGGCTTTTCGCGGCCCAGACCATGGTCTCGTGCGCGTTGGTGAAGCGCCGGCCGCGGAAATTGGGCATCGGGTTAGTTTTGCGCCAGATGATGTCGTTCAGGATCCAGAAGCCGAGGTCCTGCATCATCGCGCCGATGCGGAAGATGTTGTGGTAGCTGCCGATGACCCAGATCGTGCCGTCCTTGGAGAGGATGCGGTGACATTCGCCCAGCCAGTCGCGGGTGAAGGCGTCGTATGCGGCGAAGTCGTGGAACTTGTCCCAGTCGTCGTCCACGCCGTCTACTAGGCTGTCATCGGGGCGGCGAAGCTCGCCACGCAGCTGCAGGTTATAGGGCGGGTCGGCGAAGACGCAGTTGACCGAGGCGTCGGGAAGCATGCGCAGCATGCTGCCGGCATCTCCGAGCAGAATCTGGTCGAGCGGTAATTCGCGCAGCATTTCCACGGGCAAGGCAGACTCTCAACTTTGACAAAGCGACAAAGTGCAGGGAGGGCCGTGGTCGCGTCAACTGCGCTTTAACAATGGGCCAAAACCCATGCGGTGGTGGGGGGTTGGGCCGTAGGCAAGGATGGCGGCGCGGTGGGCCGGGGCGGCGTAGCCCGCGTTGCGCTCCCAGGCGTAGGCGGGATAGCGCAGCGCCAGGCGGAGCATCAGAAGGTCGCGGACCTGTTTGGCGGCGATCGAGGCGGCGGCGATGGACAGGCTGATCGCGTCGCCGCCGATGATCGTCGTGCAGGGGATGGAGATGCCGGGTTTGCGGTTGCCATCGACCAGGACGTGGTCGGGCTGGACAGGCAGGGCGGTTAGGGCGCGGCGCATGGCCAGCATCGAGGCGTTCAGGATGTTCAGCGCCTCGATCTCGCGCACGGAGGCGGCGCCCAGGGCGATCAGCGCGCCGGACTCGCGCAGGGCGTTGAGGGCTGCGGCGCGGCGCGGGGCGGAGAGTTTTTTGGAATCGTCGATCAATGCGGCGAGGGAGTCCGGCAGGTTTCTGGGCAGAATCACGGCGCAAGCGAGGACGGGACCGGCGAGCGGGCCGCGGCCGACCTCGTCCACGCCCGCGACCAGGCCGGGGTGGCGGGATTCGTAGGAAAGGTCAGGCATTGCGCAGGCCGGAGAAGAAGGCGTTGAGCAGGGCGGTGCAGTCGGCCTCGCGCACGCCGCCGATGATTTCGGGCTTGTGGTGGGTGGTGGCGTGGGAGAAGAGGCGCGGGCCGTGTTCGACCGCGCCGGTTTTGGAGTCGTAGGCGCCGAACACCAGCTTGCCAACGCGCAAGGCGGCGATCGCCCCGGCGCAGAGGGCGCAGGGTTCGAGGGTCACGGTCAGGGTGCAGTCGGCCAGGTATTTGTCGCCGCGGGCGGCGCGGGCGGCTTGCAAGGCCAGGAATTCGGCGTGAGCGGTGGGGTCTTTTCGTGCTTCGGTGAGGTTGTGGGCGGCGGCGAGGATGGCGCCGGTGGCGTCGGTCAGGACCGCGCCGACGGGGACTTCGCCGTGGGCGGCGGCGTTGCGGGCTTGTTCCAGGGCGAAATCCATCGGGGTCATGGGCGAAGAAGTTGCATCTGCGGGGGTGGGCGGTCTAGGTGCAGGCATGACAAAGCGCCCTTTGATTGGTTTGACCTTGGATGCGGAAGCGCCCGGCGGGTGGTCGAAATATCCGTGGTATGCGCTGCGGCAGAATTATATGGAAGCGGTCGCGGCGTGTGGCGGGTTGCCGGTGGCGCTGCCGCATGATGCGGCGCTGGCGGAGGCGTATCTCGACCGGCTGGATGGGTTGATCGTCACCGGCGGGGCGTTCGATGTGGACCCGGCGCTGTATGGCGAGGGCGACCGGCACGAGACGGTGGTGCTCAAGGAAGAGCGGACCACGGCGGAGTTCGCGTTTTTGCGCGGGGCGATGGCGCGTAACCTGCCCGTGCTGGGGATTTGTGGCGGTGAGCAACTGCTGGCGGTGGCGCTGGGGGGCTCGTTGATTCAGCATATTCCTGATACGGTGCCGGACGCGCTGGCGCATGAGCAGGCGACGACCCATTACGAGCCGGGGCATGAGGTGCGGGTTTTGCCGGGGACGCGTCTTTATGATCTCGTGGGGCCGAGCATGCGGGTTAATACCTCGCACCACCAGGCCGTGCGGACGGCGGGGCGGGGCGTGGTAAATGTCGTGGCACCGGATGGGGTCATTGAGGGGATTGAGGATCCGGGGCAGAAATTTTGCCTGGGCGTGCAGTGGCACCCGGAATATTTTGTCGATGAAGGGGATAAGGCGATTTTTGCGGCATTGATAGCGGCCTCACATGGTTGAGGATGCAGGCGAGCGGGGCGAGCGGATCGCCAAGTTTTTGTCGCGCGCTGGGATCGCCAGCAGGCGCGATGCCGAGGCGATGATCGAGGCCGGGCGCGTGCGCATGAACAACGAGGCGGTGACGCATCCGGCGGTGTTCGTGAAACCTGGCGATCTCGTGGTTGTGGACGGCAAGGCCGTCTCCGAGCCGGAGCGTACGCGGTTGTGGCGCTACCATAAGCCCGATGGGTTGGTGACGACGCATAAGGACCCGGAAGGGCGCGGGACGGTGTTCGAACATCTGCCGCCTGGGCTGCCGCGGGTCATCAGCGTCGGGCGGTTGGATATTACCTCCGAGGGGCTGTTGCTTCTTACCAATGACGGTGCGCTCTCGCGCCAGTTGGAGCTGCCCTCGACCGGATGGCTGCGCCGCTACCGCGTGCGCGTGCACGGCGGGGTGGACCCAAAGAAGTTGACGCGCCTGGCCGAAGGGATGGTCGTGGATGGGGTTAAGTTCGGGCCGATCGAGGCGTCGGTGGACTCTGTTCAGCGGGCGAATACCTGGCTCAGCGTCTCGCTGCGCGAGGGCAAGAATCGGGAGATCCGGCGGGTCATGGACGCGCTGCTGTTGCCGGTCACGCGGTTGATCCGGGTGGCTTATGGGCCGTTCCAGCTCGGGAACCTGGAGCGCGGGGCGGCTGAAGAGGTCAATGGCAAGATTTTGCGCGAGCAGGTTCCTGGCCTGAGCAAATGATTCTTGCACCGCGCATTATCGCAGGGAGCTGGCGCGGGCGGCTGCTCGATGCGCCCGAGGGGCTGGAGACGCGCCCGACGGGGGTGAGGGCGCGCCAAGCGGCGTTTGATATTTTGCTCCATGCACCTTGGGCGGGGGCGGAGTTTTTGCGCGCGGCGCGGGTGTTGGATGTGTTTGCCGGGACCGGGGCTTATGGGCTGGAGGCACTCTCGCGCGGGGCGTTGAGCGCCGTGTTCCTGGAGCAAGCACCGGCGGCCCTAGCGGCGCTGCGCAAAAATATTACGGCGTGCAAGGCGCAAGACGTGTGCCGGGTCATCGCCGGGGATGTGCTGGCGGTCCCTGCGGGGACGCCGCATACGCTGGTGTTTCTCGATCCGCCTTATGGACGCGAGCTGGTGCCCAAGGCGTTGGCGGCGCTGGGGGCGCGCGGGTGGATTGCGCCAGGAGCGGTACTGGTCGCGGAGTTTGGGCCTGGGGAGGCGTTCGCGCCGTACGAGGTTCTGGCCGAGCGGGCGCATGGCAAGGCGCGGCTGGTGTTCTGGCGGGCGCTATAAGGGCTTTGGCCAGCGATTGGCCGGGTGTATGGTTTTGGATGAATTGGGGGTTCCGATGCGGTTGCTGATTGCGCTTCTTTTGCCCTGGTTGCAGTTCTTTACGATCGGGCGGCCGTTTTCGGGGTTGTTTTGCCTGCTGCTCCAGCTCACCCTCATCGGCTGGATCCCGGCGGCAATCTGGTCGGTCTATGCGCTCAGCCAGTACAAGACGGACGAGAAGATCAACGCGATGCTGCAACGCCGGTAGGCCTTTACGCGGCGGGTGTTTGCATGGTGGGCGTTTGGGCGGTTCAGGGCGGAATTGTGCCGGGAGGGGGCTGGGAATGGAGGAGGATTTCCTTACGGAACTCTCAAGAATTTTAGAATGCTCACAGGTCCGTGTTGATGAGCGGTTAAGAGTTTTGCGTGCAATTTGGGCGGAGGAGTATTTTGCTGAGGCCCTGTCGTTATGATGGTTTTCTTGCACGCGGATAATCTGCTGGAGGTCGGCTTGCTGGCGCTGTTTGGCGTACTGGCGATCGTCGTCCTGGGTATGCGTGCCGATAGCCTGCTGTTTCAGCGGCGCGTGAAGAGCGAGGAAGCGGGGCGTCGGCAATGGGGGCGGATGATGGCGGATGCCTCGTTCGACGGGCTCCTGGTCCATCGCCAGGGGCTGATCTTGCAGATGAACCGCGCGCTGGTACGGATGTTGGGCACGCGCGAGCGCGAATGGCTCGGGCAGCATTTCTCAACGCTGGCGCGGCCCGATCAGACCGTCGCGTTGCGCGCGGAGCTGGAAGCGCCGCAGCCGCAGGTCGTCGATTTTTTTCTCCTGCGGGCCAATAAGACCGAGATCGCGGTCGAGATGTATAGCCAGAATATCGACTTCGAGGGACAACCGGCGACGGTGACCGCGATCCGCGATATTACCCAGCGCCTCGCCGATGCCGCGCAGATTTCCCGGCTGGTGCAGTATGATGCGCTGACCGGGCTGGCCAACCGCAAGCTCTTTGGCGAGATGGTGGCGGCGGCGGTGACGCAGAACGACCGCAAGAGCGGGACGACTACCGTGTTTACCCTCGATCTCGACCAGTTCAAGGCGGTGAATGAGCGGATGGGGCGCGCCGCAGGGGATGTGTTGTTGCAGCAGGTCGCGTTGCGCCTCGGCGCCATGGTGGCGAAGGAGGATGTGCTGGCGCGGCTGGGGAGCGATAAATTCGCGCTTCTGATGGTCAGCGAGGGCGCGCCGAACCGGGCGGTCAGCCTGGGCGGGCAATTCGCCGCAGCGTTGAGCGAGCCGTTCATCGTCAATGGGAAGCTGGTCAAGTTGAGCATGTCGATCGGCATCGCGGTGTACCCTGACCATGCCGCCGACGCCGAGGGGGTAATGAAGGCCAGCGAGTTTGCCCTGGAGCAGGCCGCGCGGGCGGGCGGCGGGGTCGCGCATATGTTCAGCCATCAGGAGGCCGGGGCGCAGCGCCGGTTAACGGGAAACGAGGAAGTACGGGCCGGGCAGAATGATGTGATGCTGCTCGGTGCGGAGTTGCGGCAGGCGATGGTGCGTGGAGATTTGAAGCTGGTGTTCCAACCGGTCGTGCGCGCCGGCGATCTGGCGCCGGTGGGGTTCGAGGCACTGGCGCGGTGGAACCATCCGGTCGAAGGGTTGATCGGGCCGGAGCGGTTCATTCCGGTTGCCGATGCGGCGGGGCTCAGCCAGGAGGTTGGCTGCTACGTGCTGGAGCAGGCTTGCGCCGAGGCGCAGCTGGCAGGCGGCCTGCGCATGGCGGTCAATATCTCCGCCATGCAGCTGCGCGATGTGAATCTGCCCGCGCGGATTGCCGCGATTTTGCGCAAGACCGGCTTGCCACCGGAGCTGCTGGAGATCGAGGTCAGCGAGGGCTTGCTGATCGGCGACCGGGCGGCGGCGGTCGCGGCGCTGCAGGGGTTGCATACGATTGGGGTCGGTGTCGTGCTGGATAATCTGGGTGCGGGGAATTCCACGCTCAGCTCGCTCTCTGATCTGCCCCTATCGCGGCTTAAGATCGACAGGCGCTTTGTCGGTAAGCTCGGGGTGGACGAAAATGCCGATGCGATTGTGCGGGCGATTATGGCGCTCGCGGAGAATCTCGGGTTGGAGGTAACGGCGGTGGGCGTGGAGAGCCAGGTGCAGCTCGATCGTTTGCGCGAGCATGGCTGCCAATGCGTCCAGGGAAGCCTGCTCGGGCCGCCGAGCGTGCGCGCAGCGATACCGTATTCGACGCCGGGGCGGCCCGCTTTGGTGACTGCCCGCGGGTGATTGTGCTAGCGCTCGGGTATGGATTTTCCGGCGATTCGTCTGCTCTCCCCTGCCATTGTCAACCGTATCGCGGCGGGCGAGGTGATCGAGCGTCCGGCGGCGGCGGTCAAGGAGCTGGTCGAAAACGCGCTGGATGCGGGGGCGCGCCGGGTTGAGGTGATCCTGGCAGGCGGCGGGATTGCGCGCATCGAGGTCATCGACGATGGCTGCGGCATGGCAAGCGGGCAGTTGGCGCTGGCGATTGAGCGCCATGCGACCTCCAAGCTCGCCGATGAGACGCTGGTGCGCATTGCCACGCTGGGGTTTCGCGGCGAGGCGCTGCCCTCGATCGGGGCGGCGGCGAAGCTGACACTGGTGAGCAGGACCGCGGGGCAGGACAGCGCGTATAAAATCAGCGTGGCGGGTGGCGCGGTGGGGGAGGTCATGCCCGCGGCGGGGCCGGTTGGCACGCGGGCGATTGTTGAGGATCTGTTCTACGCGACCCCGGCGCGGCGCAAGTTTCTGCGCAGCCCGCGCGCCGAGGCCGAGGCGGCGGAGCGGGCGGTCTGGCGCCTGGCGCTGGCGTCGCCCACGGTCGCGTTCCGGTTGGTTTCCGATGAGCGGGTCATGTTCGATGTGCCGGGGCAGGACGAGGCCGGGCGGGTTGCCGCATTGTTTGGCCGCGAGACGGCGGGAGCGATGCTCCCGCTGGACGCCGAGCGCGAGGGGGTGCGGCTTACTGGGCTCGCGGGGCCGGCCAGCCTCTCACGCGCGACGATGGGGTTACAGAGTTTTGTCGTCAACGGCAGACCGGTGCTGGACCCGTTGCTGCGCATGGCGCTGCGTCTCGCGTACCGCGATGTCATCGCTTCCGGGCGGCATGCGGTGGCGGCGCTCCGCTTGGAGGTGCCGTCTGAGGCGCTCGATGTGAATGTGCATCCAGCCAAGACGGAGCTGCGCTTTGCCGATGCAAATGGCGTGCGCAGCCTGGTGATGGGGGCGATCGGGCGGGTTTTGGCACGGCCGGTCTCGCTGGCGGGCGCGCCGGTCGCGTTGCCGACGCTGGGGTTGCGCCCGCAGCCTAGACCGGCGACGCGGGGGTTCGCCGAGGCGGAGTTTCTGGCGTTCGCCCCGCCTGCGGCGCGCCAGATTACGCCGGTCGAGGCGGCGCCCGAGCATGTGCTGGGCGCGCCGGTGGCGCAGATTTTGGAGACATATGTCCTCGCCGTGGCGGCGGATGGGGCGCTGGTGATCGTGGACCAGCACGCGGCGCATGAGCGCTTGACCGAGGAGCGGTTGCGCGGGGAGTTTGCCGCCGGGCGGGTGGCGAGCCAGCCACTGCTCTTGCCGGTGGTGGTGGATTTTACCCCCGCCGAGGCGACGCGGCTGGTCGCGCAGGCGGAGGTTTTGTCGCGTCTTGGGCTCGAGGTCGAGGCGTTCGGGCCGGGGGCGGTGCTGGTGCGCAGCGTTCCGGCAGCGTTGAAAAACCCGGATGCGGCGGGGCTGTTGCGCGATCTGGCGGAAGAATTCGCCGAGGATGATGCGCCGGTCGCGCTGGAGGCGAAGCTCGATGCGGCGCTGGCGCGGCTCGCTTGCCATCGCTCGATCCGCGCCGGGCGGCGGCTGACCGGGGAGGAAATGGGCGCATTGCTGCGCGAGATGGAGGCGACGCCCAATGCCGGGACGTGCAGCCATGGGCGACCGACGTTTTTGAAACTTTCGCGGGTGGAGCTGGAGAAAATGTTCGGGCGGCGGGGGATGTGAGGCGCGGAATCTTGCAGGTCTCAATTTTTGGAGTCGGTATATTAAGCAAGTCTTAGGTAAATATGCCTACACTGATGAACTTACTTTTGTAACCGGATTCCAATTTCGGCGGCATTTAAATCAGAATTTCAGGAGGATTGTTTGCCCGCGCCGGAAAAGCCCATTTGCGAGCAAAAGCGCCTGAAAGCCTTAAGGTCTTATGCAATTCTGGACACGGCGAGTGATCAAAGACTCGATAGCATGACCCAGCTTGCCGCGCAGGTTTTTGATGTACCGATCGTCCTGATCTCCTGCATCGATGCCGAGCGTCAATGGTTTAAATCCGCGGTTGGCGTTCCTCAGGGGACGCAGTTGCCGCGCGATCAGGCTTTTTGCGCCTATGCGATTCTAACGCCCGATCAGCCGATGGTGGTGGAAGACGCCATGCAGGATGCACGGTTTTTGGATAATCCGATGGTCACCGGCGCGCCCGGCATTCGCTTCTATGCGGGGGTGCCGCTGCGCGACAAGGATGGGT
>DAOMCN010000049.1:0-9189 GCA_035427885.1 Acidocella sp.
AACCCCTGTCGCCGCCGTGAAAGGGCAGTGTCCTAGGCCTCTAGACGAACGGGACGAGGCATGAGCCCCTTACGGCATGGGCAAAATTAATTCAAGCCTCCAAGCCGCATGATTTTTTCTTATCGCGTCCCGCTACCACGACGTTTATCGCGTCCCGCTCAAGGCAACGCTCACCCTTCCGCTGGCAGGGTCGAGCAAGAGGAGCCGGTCTCCCGCCGGGCCGCTCACCCACACGGCAACATCGGCGCCTGCTCCGGCAATGCCCGAAATATGTTCTCCCTGCATAAGCGCCGCGCCCAGTAGAGCGCCCGCTACCGGCACCTGCGCCGCCACCGGCATCGACGGCGCGGGATTCCTGGCATAAATCCGGTGAATGACCACGCCGATCACCAGCGCCGTGCCCAGAATGATGAGCACCCCCAAGATTCCAACCAGCGCCTTAAGTGCGCGTAAGTCCTGCCGTGGTTGATTCTGCATCCCAACTCCCTGAATTCTGTATCACCGCCGCCCCTGAAGACGCCGGCACGCGGCTCGACAAGTTCCTAGGCGCGCGTATCGGCACTCTCTCGCGCTCCCGCGTCAAGACCTGCATCCTCGCCGGCCTTCTCCTGCGCGATGGAATCGTGACCACAGACGTCTCCGAATCGGTACAGCCCGGCGCCACGTATCTGCTCCGCCCGCCCGCGCCAACGCCCGCCACGCCGCTGGGCCAGGACATGGCGCTGCCGATTCTCTATGAGGACGACTATCTTCTGGTGCTGGACAAGCCCGCCGGCCTCGTCGTCCACCCCGCGCCGGGCAACCCGGACGGCACACTGGTCAACGCCCTGATCGCCCATTGCGGCGAGAGCCTGACCGGCATCGGCGGCGAGCGTCGCCCCGGCATTGTTCACCGGCTGGACAAGGACACATCGGGCGTGATGGTCGTGGCAAAAACGGAACTGGCCCACACCCGCCTGTCCGCCGCCTTCGCCGCGCGCGACCTGGCGCGCGAATACTTGGCCATCTGCTGGGGCGTACCAAACCCGACATCTGGCGCCATTGAGGGCGACATCGGCCGCGACCCGCGAGAGCGCAAACGCATGGCCGTAGTCATCCGCAACGGCAAACACGCCCTGACCAACTACCGTACACTGGAGATTTTTGGTACTGCCGCCGCCCTGCTCGCCTGCCGTCTCGCAACCGGGCGCACGCACCAGATCCGCGTCCATCTCGCCCATATCGGCCATCCGCTGATCGGCGATCCGGTCTATCTGCGCCGCCGCCCGGCAGTGGCCAAAACCCTCGCCCAACCGGCGCGCGACCTGGCGTTGGACTTCCCCCGCCAAGCCCTGCACGCCGCCACGCTTGGCTTTGCCCACCCGATCACCGGCGCGGCGCTACGCTTTTCCGCCCCGCCGCCAGCAGACTTTCAGGCCCTGAGAGATGCTTTGCACGCATGCGTCTGAAACAGTACTGCTGTAGTCCTTTTTCATTTGACCGACGACGCCCCCCGCACATAGATTGATGCCGACCCACCTTGTGGGCTGCCGACCTTACCCGCTGGTTACCGCCTTTTAAGGGGTGACCTCGGTTGTTGCTGCTAAGGTTGTCCAGTCTGGAAGGTCGCGACTCAACCGACTGCGCTTTCCGCTTTGCCGCCTGCCGAATCCTTCGGAGCTGTAAACGGAGAGCAGAATCAGGAGATTCCACTCTATGGCCTCCAATATCTCGGCTTTAGCTTCCGACTCCAGCCTTTCGCGGTATATGCAGGAAATCCGCAAATACCCGATGCTGGCGCACGAGGAAGAAGAACGCCTCGCCCGGGCTTGGCGCGACCAGGGCGACCAATCCGCCGCCCACACGCTCGTCAACGCGCATCTGCGCCTCGTCGCCAAAATCGCGATGGGCTACCGGGGATACGGCCTACCCGTGGGCGAGCTGATCTCCGAAGGCAATGTCGGCATGATGCAGGCGGTGAAACGCTTCGACCCCGACCGCGGCTTCCGTCTCTCTACCTATGCGATGTGGTGGATCCGCGCCGCCATACAAGAGTACATCCTACATTCCTGGTCCCTGGTAAAAATGGGCACCACCGCTGCGCAGAAAAAGCTCTTCTTCAACCTGCGTCGCTTGAAGGGTCAGATGCAGGCGATCGAAGACGGCGACATGAACGCCGAGCAGGTCGCCAAAATCGCGCATCTCCTGGATGTCCCTGAACAGGACGTGATCAACATGAACCGCCGCCTTTCCTCCGCGGACAGCAGCCTCAACGCGCCCATCAAAATGGACGGCGAGGGCGAATGGCAGGATTGGCTTGTTGATGAAACCGAAAGCCAGGAGACCGGCCTGGCGGAACGCGAGGAACTTTCAGGCCGCAAAGCCCTCCTGGCCAACGCGCTGAAAACACTCTCGGACCGCGAGCGCCACATCATCGCCGAAAGACGGTTGAAGGACGACCCCGCGACGCTGGAGGAGCTTTCCCAGCACTACAACATCTCTCGCGAGCGCGTCCGGCAAATCGAAGTCCGGGGCTTCGAAAAGCTGCAAAAATCCATGAAATCCCAGGTCGCGGAACGGCGGCAGGCCACACAGGCGCGGCTTGTGTAGGAGATAGGATAAGGCCAGGGGGCCGTTGCTCCCTGGCCTTATTTGATGTTCCGCCTAATCGTCCCGGTGGACGCGTTCCATGCGTTCGTGGCGTTCCTGGGCTTCGATGGAGAGCGTTGCGATAGGCCGGGCTTCCAGTCGGCGCAGGCCGATGGGTTCGCCGGTTTCTTCGCAATAGCCGTAGGTGTTATTTTCGATGCGTTGGAGCGCCTGATCGATCTTGCCGATAAGTTTCCGAGCGCGGTCGCGCGTACGCAGCTCGAGCGCCCGGTCGGTTTCCACGCTGGCGCGGTCGGTGATGTCCGCTTCAAGAATCCCGCCTTCGCCGAGTGAGGCGAGGGTTCCGTTGGCTTCCTTAACCAGATCGGCCCGCCAACGCAGGAGTTTCTGGCGGAAATACTCGGTTTGCATGGGGTTCATGAAGTCCTCGTTATCCGAGGGCCGATAATCCGGTGGCAACGAAATCAGCATGCCGTCCGTTCCTTCATTCATATTCCGGGGAATCACAACTGATCTCCCGTAGTTGAGCGGGCTTATAGCGATGCCCTCCTGCCAAGCCAAGGCCAGCGCTCGATTAAACCCGCACCATATTGATTTGCCCTCGGTTATTGGCTTTTCGGCCCTGCACATCTGGAATCGCGCCGCGCCTCGTGCCATTTAGGTCCATATGTCCATGACAAAACGATGCTAGGAGACCCACGTTGAATTGCCAGGCCCTGGCGGCAACGCTGCGGGACGCCGTGGCGCTCGTTGGCGCATGGGGGGAGCGTTCCCGTATCGTGCTTTACGGTACGGCGGAAACTGCCGAGATTATCGCCCCCACCCTGCCCCATCTCAGCGCGGCGCAGGCACAGGCCGCGTTGCGCCGGGGCGCGGAGCGCTATTTTCTTTGTCTGGGCAACCAGGAAAAAGCCCCGGACTTCGCCGCACTCGCTCCGGTGCTTGAGACTCTCATCACTGCTTCGGGTATCGGCTTCATGGCCGCCAGCCTGGCCGCCCCGGCCTTGGGGCGCAGCGTCTATCAGGGGCATCTGTTTCAGGACGGCCGGTTGCTGGCCAATCTGCGCGAGGTGTTTTCCCAATCCCTCTCAGGCCGCGTCACGGTTATCGGCCATGAGGTGATCGCCGAGGGCGTCCCCGCGATTCGCCGCCGTTTGGCCGGTTACCGTGAGCAGGGCGTGGCACTGGCCTTGCTGGATGCCGTGGACCCGGCCCAATGCGAGCGCGTGGCCGAGGCGCTGGAGGAGCAGTTGCTCAGCGCAGGTCCGGCCTGGCTCAGCCGCCGCGCAGGTGCACCCCCAGCACCCACCCCAACCGGCCCGCTCGCCATCCTCTCGGGCGCACTGGACCGCCAGACCCTCTTCCAGCTCGGCGCCGCGCGCAGCGCCGGAGTGCCCTTCTTCCAACTCGCTTTCGAAGCACCCGACCCAACCGCCACCGCGCTCGCCTGGGCTGGCGCTCAAGGCGAGGGCATCAAAATCATCGCCGCGTCCGCCACGCCGGACCGGCTGCACAACGCCGCCCCGGTGGCTGGGATTTTAGCCGGGATCGCCGCTGGACTCGCCCGCACCGGACATACGCGTTTCGTTATCACCGGCAACGACTCCGCCGCCGCCATCCTGGCGCATCTCGGCGTTACGACCCTCGCCCCCGGCGCCGCCGTTTCCGGCCTGCGATGGCTGAGCGGTGGGGATTACAATTTTTTACTTAAACCCGGAGGATTCGGCAGCAAAAGCCTATTGCTGGACGAATTTGAGCCATAGAACTGCCTCAATGACGTCGCTGAATAAGCGGCATGAACATAGAGACCCAATTCCAGACCAAACCTGAGTCCAACGCCGGTGCGCCGCTGATCTCCGTGGTCGTCCCCGTCCACAATGAAGTGGCGAACATCCCGCCACTGGTCAGCGCCATCAGCGCGGCGCTGGAGGGCGTCTCGCATGAGATCATCTACGTTGATGACGGCAGCTCGGACGCCAGTCCAAAGGTTTTGGCTGAAATCGCCGCAACCTTGCCAACGCTGGTGCGCGTGCGCCACCGGCAGAGCTGCGGCCAGAGTGCCGCTGTCATCACCGGGGTCAAGACCGCGCGCGGGACATTCATCGCGACGCTGGACGGCGACGGCCAGAACGACCCCGCAGACATCCCCGCCATGCTGGACGCCGCCCTTGCGGCGGAAGCCGAGGGGGTTATGCCGGTACTGATCGCGGGGCATCGCGTCACCCGCAAGGATTCCGAGGCAAAGCGCTGGGGCTCGCGCATCGCCAACGCCGTGCGTGGCTATCTCTTGCAGGATGGCACGCCAGACACCGGCTGCGGCCTAAAGCTATTCCGCCGCGCCGCCTTCCTCGAACTGCCGCATTTCGACCATATCCACCGATTCCTCCCGGCACTGTTCATCCGCGCGGGCGGGCGGGTCGTCTCCGTGCCGGTACGCCACCACCCGCGCGCGCATGGTGCTTCGCATTACGGCACATGGGACCGCCTCAAGGTCGGCGTTGTCGATCTTTTCGGCGTCGCCTGGCTGCAGCGCCGCTGGAAGCAACCCCATATCGACCCCAACATCTGAGCCATGCACATGCCCCGCTCCGCCACCGCCATTGCTGCCACTCGTGCTCTAAAACCCGCCCTTATGGCCGGCGGCCTGGTCGCGGTCGCGCTCGCCTTGCCCCTGCTGGGAGCAGCTTCGGCGCAGAGTACCTTGTCCAATCTGCTGGCCCAGGGCGGCGTGCGCGGCCCGGCAATGTTTTTGCTGCTCGCCACCTTCCTGGTGGCCATCGGCCTGCCTCGGCAAGTGCCTGCCTTCGTCGCCGGCTACGCCTTCGGCCCGGCCTATGGCACGGTGATCGCGCTCGTCGCACAGATCCTCGCCTGTAGTCTCGACTTCATCTGGGCGCGAGCGATCGGCCAGGCATTCGTCCGCCGCCGCTTCGGCAAGACGCTGAGCAAGATAGACAACGCCCTCGCGGCGCAGCCCTTTACCGCTACGCTGACGTTGCGCCTGCTGCCGGTGGGCAGCAATATCCTACTCAACCTTGCCGCCGGGCTGTCCTCAATCGCCGCCCTGCCCTTCCTGGCCGGTTCGGCGCTGGGCTTTATCCCGCAGACCGTCGTTTTCGCGTTGCTCGGCCAGGGCAGCGCGCCCAGCCACACGCATATTTTGATCCTCGGCGGCATAATGTTCGCCGCCTCCGCCGTGCTGGGCGCAGTCCTGCTCCGCCGGGCTCGGAGCGTCCGCCTGAGCGACGTTTAGGGGGCGGGCACTGCGTTGAGATAGACGCCGACATCCCCGGCGTCCCGGAAGGTCAACGAACAGGGGACTAAACTGCCGTAATCCACCGTGAAATGCGTACTCTGCAAAACCAGATGCGGGCCATTGGCCGAAAGGGTGACGCTCTGGCCGGGTTGGATCGTCAGGCTGGTCAGCGCCTTACCCGCGCCGTCCACCAGCGTCGTGGCGCCCGCGACCGGGCAATCCCAGCCGGTCAGGACATCAGAGGCCGTCCCGTTGTTATGAATCTCCAGGAACCCCTGGGTTGTCTCGCCGATCTTGGTCGTCTGCCAGACCGCGCCGTGATCTGCGTTCACGCCGATCGCGGCCCAGGTCAGACCAGGGCCGCTCAGGAGAGATGCCGCCAGAAACACGCTACGCAAAATTATTCTCATGTCAGACTTTCAAATTTTTCAAGACGCCAGGCAACCGGCTCCTGCGCCGCTTTGTCATACCAATCCGTCACCAGGGGATGCGCCCGCACGGCTGCGCAATACGCCTGGGCGACGGCACTCAGCTCCGGCTGGAAGGCTAGGAAGCGCGACACCACAGGCGCGAACATGGCGTCCGCGGCGGTGAAATCCGCGCCAAACAGGTACGGCCCACCTGCGCCATACGCCGCGCGCGCGCCGGTCCAGATCGCCTCGATGCGGGCAATATCGGCGAGGCACTCAGGCGTGCGCCCCTGCCCCGGCGCGCTGCGGCCCAGATTCATCGACATGGCCGTACGCAGCCCACGAAACCCCGCGTGCATCTCGGCGGAAATCGAGCGCGCATGGGCGCGTGCCAAACGATCTGCGGGCCAGAGGGCGGGAAAAATTTCGGCGCAATATTCGGCTATGGCAAGGGTCTCAAAAACGCGCGCGCCCTCGTGTTCCAGATACGGCATCATGCCATTGGGCGAGACCGCCTTCACCGCCGGGGTATTGCCGCCGAGGATGGGGATCATCACCTCCTCGACCTCGAGCCCGGCAAGGCGCACCACCAACCAGCCGCGCAGCGACCAGGAAGAATAACGCCGCGTGCCGATATAAAGTTTCCCCGCCATCCCGCGTTCCTTTTGTTCCACGATGCGGCGTAACACGATGGGAACAATTCTGGAACCTCAGGATTTTGGCGCTGGGGCGCGCCCATGATATGCGCCTGCACATGCCAAACTCCCACCCCGCCCCCTGGGCCGGTTTCTCCCTGCATCGGCCTCTGGTCATGGGGATTCTCAACGTCACGCCGGATTCCTTCTCCGACGGCGGGGCGCACGATACGCCCGAGGCGGCGGTTGCCAGGGGAGCCGCGATGCTCGCGCAGGGCGTGGATATCATCGACATCGGCGGCGAGAGCACCCGGCCCGGCTCGGCCATCGTCCCGCCCGAAGCGGAGATGGCGCGTATCCTGCCCGTTATCGCCGCGCTGGCCGCGCGCGGGGCCGTCCTATCGGTGGATACGCGCAACGCTGCGACGATGGCGGGTGCACTCGATGCCGGAGCAAAAATCATCAACGATGTTTCCGGGCTGCGCCACGATCCGGGGGCGCCAGCGCTGGTGGCAAGGCGGGGCTGTCCGGTTATTCTCATGCATATGCGGGGTACGCCGCAGACCATGAATGATCTGGCGCAGTATGAATCGTTGGTCGGGGATGTGCTGACCGAACTTACCGCGACGCGCGATGGCGCACTCAAAGCAGGTATCCGGGCGGAGAATATCGCGCTCGACCCCGGCCTCGGTTTTGCCAAAATCGGGGTGCAGAATTTGCCCCTCCTGCGCGCCACGAAACGCTTCGCGGGGCTGGGCCATACGCTGCTTATCGGCTTGTCGCGCAAAAAATTCATTGGCGAATTCGGCGGGGAAGCTGATCCGCTGAAGCGACTGCCCGGCTCGCTCGCCGCCGGGCTTTATGCGCTCGCGCAAGGGGCGCATATACTGCGGGTGCATGATGTGGCCGAGACCGTGCAAGCGTTGCGCGTCTGGCAGAAATTGGTTGCAGGGGATGATGGAGCAGAACGCTAAACGCCGACTTTTCGGTACCGACGGTATTCGCGGCAAGGCCAACACCGCGCCGATGACGGCGGAGATCGCCCTCAAGCTCGGCCAGGCGGCGGGGCTGTTGTTCACGCGCGGCAACCATCGTCACCGCGTCATCATCGGCAAGGATACGCGGCTCTCTGGCTATATGCTGGAACCGGCGCTAACGGCGGGGTTTATCTCGGCGGGCATGAACGTCACCCTCGCAGGTCCCCTGCCGACTCCGGCGATTGCCATGCTCACGCGCTCGTTGCGGCTTGATCTCGGCGTTGTCATCTCGGCCTCGCATAACCCGTATGAGGATAATGGCATCAAGCTTTTTGGCCCGGACGGAGCAAAGCTCTCCGATGAGACCGAGGCGGAGGTCGAGGCGCTGATGGAGACTGATCTTGCGCTACGCCTCGCCGCGCCGGGAAAATTGGGCCGGGCCTCGCGGCTGGTGGACGCTGCCGGGCGCTATATCGAGGCGGCTAAATCCTCGCTGGAGCGTGGGCTGAGGCTAGATGGGCTGCGGATTGTGCTCGATTGCGCCAATGGCGCGGCTTATAAGGTTGCCCCGGCGGCGCTCTATGAGCTGGGGGCAACGGTTATTTCCATTGGCGTTGATCCGGATGGGTTCAACATCAACCATGAGGTCGGCTCTACCGTGCCGCAGAACCTCTGCGCGGCGGTGCTGGAACATGGCGCGGATATCGGCATTGCGCTCGATGGGGATGCGGACCGGGTTATCCTCTCCGATGAGCGCGGCGAAATTATCGATGGGGACCAAATCCTCGGGCTGATTGCACGCGATATGCATACCTCCGGGCGACTCACGGGCGGGGCGATTGTCGCCACTGTCATGTCTAATCTTGGGTTGGAGCGCTTTCTCGGCGGGTTGGGTCTGAGCCTGCTGCGCACGCAGGTGGGCGATCGTTATGTCGCGGAGACCATGCGGGCGCAAAAGATCAACCTGGGCGGCGAGCAGTCCGGGCATGTCATTCTCTCCGACTTCGCCACCACGGGCGATGGGCTGGTGGCGGCGTTGCAGGTGCTGGCTGTGCTGGTGCGCTCGGGCAAGCGGGCGTCGGAGGCTTGCCGGGTGTTTGCGCCGCTGCCGCAACTGCTGCGCAATGTGCGCTATGCCGGGGTCTCGCCGCTGCGCATGCCCCATATTCAGGCCGCCATCGCCGCCGCGCATGAGCAGATGCGCTCCACCGGGCGGGTGCTGATCCGCGCCTCGGGTACAGAGCCGCTGATCCGGGTCATGGCCGAGGGGGAGGATTCCGCGCTAATCCAGCAGATTGTCGAGGAGCTTTGCGCCACCATCG